>JABMPH010000065.1 GCA_013203805.1 Bacteroidota bacterium
GTGTGGGTACTAGCCAGTTTAAGAACCCCAGATCTCTTTATCGCTACTCGAACCTTTTTCTGCATAACAGAAGTGTGAATATGATGACGCCTCAGCTTACCAGTTTCTGGGTCAGCTGCAGGATTAGCTGCTGGAAATAAATATGCCCATAGTAGTGAACCTGCGGCATTAGGATATTTACGTGCTAAAGCATGTGGAAGCCAAACTTCTCCAAAGCCCATTTCTGTATCATAATTATGTAGCGCACTGACTTTTTTAATTTGAGCTTGAAGAGGTTCGATCAAACTTGTTGGCAAAAGAGTATGCCGATCTCTATTGCCCTTGCCACAACGAATCATAATTTCATTCATACCAAAGTCAATATCCTTTATCCTTAAGCGGCAACATTCCATTAACCTTAAACCAGAACCATACATGAGTTTAGCCATCAAATAATGAGGAGTAGTATCAATTAAATTAATTACATTCATCGCTTCATCATGAGTAAAAACAACCGGCGGTTTCTTACGATATTGAGGACGTGTGAAATGAAGGTCACCAAGTTCTTTTTCAAGAAAACGATGGAACAAAAATATCAGCGCATTCAATGCTAAAGATTGAGTGTTAGGAGAAACCTTTCTTGTTATTGCTAGAAAACTAAGATATGAGTCGACTTCTAGACTACCCATTTGAGAAGGATGACGGCGATTATGAAAGCGTATAAAATTAAGAATCCAGTAAATGTAAATTTTTTCAGTACTATAAGATAAATGTTTTACTCGCATGCATTGCCTTAGTTGATCAGTAAGGCGAAATGGTTTATCACACAAAGGTAGAGGTATATCGTCCATGATATTATCCTTATTAGTTAATAATGTTTGAAAATAGCAGGCTTATTTAGAATTTATAAAATTTACTCATCAAAAACCATAGCCATAGGTAGCTGGATATATATGGAAAACACCCTAAATTAAGCAACAACATTCACTACATGGGTTGTGAGATAAGAGTTTCCAGTTTTAGAAAGAATAATATATGGCTTTGTAGATATGAGTCATTAGCTCGTTTTTATTAACAACAAATAAATTCGACAAAACCTATCCCAATGATTAGAATGGAAAAAAGGAATTCACACCAACACCGACAAAAGGAGATTCGTTGTCATGCCAATCAAAATTAACATTCAAAGTTTTTCCCATAAAATCAGCGGTTATAAGTCTTTAACTTGACATGGTACTAAATTGCAGTACTATAATCAAATGAAGCGCAAACATCAAAAAACACTTGAACAAATATACTCAAGGCCTATTAGTGGAAATATTCCATGGTCAAATATCGAGGCTTTATTTGTAGCCTTAGGTGCAAATGTTTCTGAACGTGCAGGATCTAGGATAGCAGTTGTACTTTTTGATGAAGTTCGTGTTTTTCATAGACCCCACCCGTCACCGAACACTGATAAAGGTGCTATTGCTAGTATCAGAAAATGGTTAGAGTTATATGAGGTAATACCATGAACATTATGGAAGTAGATGGCTATAAAGCTAAAATTGAATATGATCCAGAACTTGATCAATTTAGAGGGGAAATATTAGGACTAAATGGAAGCGCTGACTTCTATGGGAACAATCCAAAAAATTTACGTAAGGAATTCAAGAATTCACTGGCTATATTTCTGGAAGTATGTGAGGAGAATGGCATTAATCCACAAAAGGAGTTTTCAGGGAAATTTAATCTCAGAATTCCTCCACAATTACATAGTAAAGTAGCAGAAAGAGCCACAGCTGAAAGTAAAAGCATTAATCAGTGGGTATCTGAAATTCTTAAACATTCAGTTAGTCACTAATCGGCATATAACCAGTTTGTGAAATACGCCAGCAAGCTGGCCGGATCGCCGCTTCGCTGCGACCGTTTACAAAGGCGTTAGATGCCTTAGATTGTACTAATGTCATAAATTAGATAAGCTTGCCATATGCCAACAATATTAAGAATTGGGCCTTACCGCTTCTTTTTTTACAGTAACGAAGAAGGCGAACCGCCCCATATACATATTCAAAGAGATCGAATGCTAGCAAAGTTCTGGCTTCACCCAGTTATAGTTGCTAGTTCTACTCGCTTTTCTCCTAAAGAACTGCGTATGCTTGAAACACTTGTAATCGAAAATAAACAAACTCTAATGGAGGCTTGGAATGGCTATTTTAGCAGTTGAACTTCATCCTTTAGCCCATCATGTAATGTGCGCAGATGATATTTTAAGTGTTGACCTAATTGACGGACGAACCATAACTGTTCCTGTCTCTTGGTTTCCTACACTATCAAATGCAACACAATCACAGCGCGAAAACTGGGAAATATTAGGTGATGGTGAAGGTATTCATTGGCCAGAAATTGACGAAGACTTAAGTGTAGCATCACTTCTTGCTGGCACTCATTAACGGCATCTAGCCATGGCGTTAAATACGCACACTTCGTGTGCCAGATTGTGATTGTTATTTTGGAGAACCCAGACTGTCTGGTACAAGCCACAATGTCTATAAAACACCTTGGTTTGGCGATCCAAGAGTCAATATCCAAAATGCTAAGGGTAAAGCTAAAGCTTATCAAGTTAAGCAAGTTCTTCAAGCAATCGAACGAATGGAGATGCAAAATGATAAAAAGCATTGATCACTATACATATAGAGTTACTTGGTCTGAAGATGATCAAGAGCACGTCGGCCTATGTGTAGAATTTCCCAGCTTAAGTTGGCTCGAGTCAAAACCAGAAAAAGCACTGCTTGGTATTCGCAAACTTGTTCAAGATTGCATAACTGATTTACAGTCAGAAAAAGAAGAAATTCCAGAACCAATAGCAACAAAGAAATTCAGTGGAAAATTCA
>JABMPH010000066.1 GCA_013203805.1 Bacteroidota bacterium
AATACCTGCATTGTCAGCAATATCAAATCATTGTTTATAACAATATATTTAATACTATATATGATAATACCCATTAAAAGGGAAACGGATAAACTTGGGAGCATATCTTTTATCTGCATACCAATAGTATAATTAAGGTGTTTTCCAGAGTAATACGCATATAAATAATATGCAATAAAAGTATTTAATATTTGACCCCAAATCATAGCCGTTATACCAAAACGGTAAGTAATTAAAACTACAAGAACCATTAATACCTTATTGATAACTTCTATTTTAAGAAAAAGGTCAGAGCGCCCTCGGGCATTCAATACGTTAAGATTAACTACATGAATTGGATACAGAGTGCCAACAACACAGAGCATTTGAAAAAAGGGAACAGACGGAAGCCATTTTTCTGTTAGCAAAATGAGTATTAATTGTTTTGCAACAACAGCAACGCCAATCATTAATGGAAATGTTATTAATGTTAACATTGTCAGTGTTTTACGCATATAAATTTTCAGGCGAGTTTTATCATCTTGAATTTTTGAAAAAACCGGAAATGATACTTGATTGACGACGCTAGTTAACATCGATACCGGATACATTGATAATGTTTTTGCCCGGGAATAAAACCCCAATGAAGATGCGGAGAAGAATTTTCCTATTATTACCTGATAAATATTTTTAAAAACAGAATTTGTCAAAGATACGATAAACAGACGCGATCCAAAAGAAAACATGGATCCTAAAGAAGCAAAACTAAACAATAACGCCGGTCGCCATGAACTAAATATCCACAGAAATATGGTCCTTAAAAATGTGCCTCCAACATTAAGAACAACAAGGCTCCACACACCAAAACCATTGAGCGCCATGGCCACGCTAGAGACTCCGGACAATATATATGATGATAAATTAATTTTAGAAACCGTTTTAAAATCCAGTTTTTTTGCTAACAATGAATCCTGAACGAGTCCAAATGAACTAAATAAAAATACAATAGACAGAGCCCTGGTAATAGCGACCAATTGGGATTGATTGTAAAATTGGCTTATCAGAGGTGCTGAAAGGAACATTAAACCTGCAACGATTAAGGCAATTAGAATATTAAAATAGAATACGGAACATTCATCCAAGTGGGTTAATTCTTTCTTTTGAATTAACGCCTTTTGAAAACCACTGTCAATAAAAGAATTCCCAAAAGCGACGAAGATAGAAAGCATGGCAATCAAGCCAAATTCTTCAGGCAATAATAATCTGGCTAGGAATACAGATACAATAAATTGAATCCCTTGTTGTCCAAAACGCTCAACTAAGCTCCATTTGACAGCTTTTATTGCGTTTTTATTTAAATTATCCATCAATAATTATTCCATTAGAAATAATTAAAACACCCAGTATAGATAACCTCTTATAAGCAATTTGATTTATAAATATTCATAATATCGGGATAGTAGGATATACATGTAGTTATATAAAATATTGTGTATCTCCTTATTTTACTAAGTTAATTTTCATAAAACAGAATAATTGTTTAAATATATTTTGATAACGATCTATTAATTAATTCATCTAATTGAAAGATCGTATCAATTTTACCGCTACAAATAGTGTAAATATTGTTATGTTTTATAATGTGAGTAGCTCTATTGTTAGAGTTGGAGACAGGTTTGCACTTTTTTGATATAAAGAAATCAGAATACTCAAAATCATCTGAAAAATCTGGGTAATCGCATACTATTCTATTTTTCAATTTATTTTTACGATTATTTACATACTTATCAATCCCTAATGAATGATATTCATGCATATCAACAACGCCCTCAATTACTCCAGTCAAAGTATAATAATCGTCATAAAAAGGATAAATTGAATAAAAATGACCATCCATAACAGTTAATGCGCCCCAATCTACTTTACGCTTTTTTTTATATACAAAAGACAGATAATCTTCCATAAAAAATCCTCGGGGACATTTTAATTGACCATAAGTGCAATCAAATATAATATCACTTTCAATTTTCTTAACGCCAGAAAATATATTATCATTTTTATAATAACAATGAGTATTAAACTTTATTGGTAATGATTGAGATTTAAAATACTCTTTTGCTGCATTATGATCAATTAATTTTTCAGGAACAGATATCATTCCTTGATAATTTGAAAATCTATCATACTGTTTCATATCTAAAATCTCGAAATCATAATTTTCATATTTATATATTGAGAGATACGTTTCAAAATCTATCAATGATTTGAAATGGACAGCATATATGTTGTTTGAAATGTGTTTTGCAATTTGTGGATATTCATCAATAAATCGGCGAAAGCCTATTTTTGATGTATTTCTAGTTTGGAAATCTCTAGGGTAGTGATAGCCTAAATGAAGACGATTTTGATTGTAGCTACTTGATCCTTTAAACAAATCATCTTCTTTTTCGATGATTTCAAATTCAATGCCAAGTTCTTTAAATTTTATACCCAAATAACAACCATACCATCCTGCACCAATTATTGTAACCATAGTATTATATCCATTTATTTACATTTTGAGTTAAATCTTTTCTCACGCTACATTACAAATTAATCTAAAGAAAATACCGTAATAACATAATATATAATAGTTATGCCGTATATAGGTATAACAATATTAATATTTATTGCGCGCGAATTTTCCGCCATTAATCTCTACGACTGTATTACTTAAATAATCAAAATCATTTGAAAATAGTATATGAATGATTTTTGCAAACTCAGGAGCTGAAATGAACCTTTTTTTTCTATGAATCTTTTTGTACTTAGCAATTCGATCAAGGTCACTTCTTCTTTTTGTCATCCCTGAATCAATTGTACTAGGTGCAATACTAAATATTCTTGAGTTTGATGAATTTAAATAGTATTCCTTTATAAATCTATCCACTGAGCATTTAGAAATATGGTAGGTGTCATCATAAGATCCTTTTATTGCACTCTCACTTGAGATATAACAAAATGTAAATGCATTCACTGTCTTGTCCAAGTGCTTAATTAGCTTTATTGGTATAATAG
>JABMPH010000067.1 GCA_013203805.1 Bacteroidota bacterium
AATAATAAATATCATCATCTGAAAAATATCCACAATATAAATCATCCCAAAAAGCAGCCACCATACAATCTACATTATCGGGGTTTGGCATAGGAAAATTTATTGGTTGAGTTTGCGTTCCGCTACCAAAAGCTATCCAACCATCTATGCTAATGCGAAGTTTATCATAATCACTTCCATAAAATTTAAATGAAAAAGGCAGGTCTACCGTTTCAGTATAATCACCCGTATATAGAACAACTAATTTTTCTCCAACTTCATTTATTTCTACCCAATCATAAACGGGTGATTGATAATAGATTGTGTCTTCGTTTGAGTATGCATAATATCCGTACGAATCGGGGCCTGTATAGTCTCTAGGCGTTGGGACAGCAACAGGTATTATAATCTCAAAACTATTGCTATAAGGATAATTACCATCTTGTGTGTTGAGTTTCAGTGAATAAGACGCATAATATTCAACTGGGCAATTAGGATCAACACTAACCACAAAATAATTTAATGAATTAACCCCAACAGAGTTGGTTTCCAGCGTTCCAAAGTTGCCAATTGAATCTTCGATGGTAATATAGGGATCATCACTACTTAACACCCCCATAACGTTAGGTGCTGCATCCATCCCAATATTACCAACCATAATATATAGTTTAATGGTTTCGCCTGGATCCATCTTGTAATTATGTAATAACGATCCCTCATCATCAACAATGAGGTTATTAAAAACCAAGTTACATCCCATAACCTCCTCTTGATAACTATAATCCCATGAGCTGGTAGTACTCGTTATGTGCAAATTAAGAGTGATTATTTGCCCTACCGGACAATCGGGTAGTACTCTAAACTGAAATGAATCTTCAGATGTTGATTGCCCCGATGAAATATCTCCAAAATTAATAGGACTTGAGGTTATTACTTCAACAAAATCCGTTTCAACAGCCGAGAGTGTTGCTTTTACATTATTAGAAGTTTGGGTTCCCCAGTTCTTTAAAGAAGTTGATATGGTACAGTTTTCGTTTGGGTTTATAATTCCATCGTTGTTTCCATCGTTGTTTCCATCAATATCAACTATAATGGGATGGGATTGAGGAGCGACATGTTCGGTTGTTTGCTCTACACTTATTGTTCCCTCATAAGGAATTACATTTCCTCCACGAACAGTTACAGATATTGTTTGTAGAACTTCAGTAGTTAAGATTAGGCTAACTTTACCGGTTGAATCACTAATACTAGTAATATATATATCATCGCCGGCCAAACAAACCGGTGCATTTACCATGGGCTCACCAGTTAAAGCTGAAGTAACTGATATTTCGGTTTGGCTATAACCAACCGGTAATACTGTTTCATGAACCACATTAACAGAAACGGGCACATCCTTCCAAATATGTACACTGGGATCTCCCAGAACACAGAAAACCCTATAATTATATTCTACCATAGGATCATCTCCAAAAACATTATACATATACAATTTTCCTCTTAGAAGAGCTTGTCCGGGAGTATCCATTCCTTCCTGAAACATTCCGGTGTAAATACCTTTGTCGATTCTATTATTATATGTTGTGTGAGTGTTGGATGTGGGGCCAACAAATGCAATGGCACCACGAGGACTATCAATTGTGCCTAATTCGAGCCATTCTTCACCAAAGCAATTCCCATCATATTCATCAAACCGTGCTACTCCACAACCTATGCTGGTGACAAATGTGAGTTTTTCACCATTATTTAAACTTGAAACATTCCATGTGTTAAATTGGTAACAACTTGCTCCCCAACCATCACTCCAACCTTCACCCCTATAATTTAAAAAACTTCGCCCCTCATTAATGGAGGATATTATATCATCCAAATCTACTGTGCATCCATATCCACCACCGCTTCCATCGCTCATTAGAGTATCCACAGAAGTAAAACCACCATCCAACAACATCAAATTTGCAGTAATTCGTTTAGTATTTACTTGAGATTCAAACAAATTATTTGAGCAACAAACAGCCTTTTTAAACCAATCAGTATTTTCAGTATGAGGCTCTTTTTCATATTTTAAAAACTTATTCAACATCACTTGAAGTGTATAGTCATTTTGATTTGTAAGGCGGCCTATCATCATTTCGGGAAAGAAATCATCCCCATCTATTTCCACAAAAAAGTCTTCGTTGGCAAATGAATAATCGTAATTAACTATTTTGACAGGGAAAAAAGTTGCATCACCAACCAACAATACATATGTTGGAGGATGCTCCCAATTATGATAGGCATCACTTATATGATTTTTAATTATTTCAGTATTATAGGCATTCGCTCCAATATCGCTGAATTTTGTAACATGAACGTCTGTGCCACTTTTTCTTTTCCAGTCAGCATAGGGTTGGAAGCTATCAGTATTTTCGTCGGGTATAATACATAGCATTACATCATGGCCGGTTTCCCTACCATTGAACCGATTATCCAACACATTCTGATAATTAAAAATAAAGCTTCTATAAAGCTTACCGAATGATGGCGCAATTGCTTTTTTAGATGTTATTTTTGGATTTACAGCCTCTCCTCTTCCATAAACAATCCTCACAGTAATTGAAGAAACAACGTGTATTTCATTTTTAGCCGGAATATATCTTACGGGAAAAACCGAAAGGCGTGCAATTCGAAAATCACGAAAAACGGAAGGCTTCTCAATTGAAGCAAACTCTTTCGGATAAATATTAGTGAATTGGTATGCCTCCATATTTTCATTATATGCCGTTTCAGGTTCACCTTCAATCCAGCTCATGCGAGCAGGTTGAACATGAATATTTTTAAAAACCTCAACTTCACTTGTTTCTACTACTTCAACAGAAATTCCTCCATTATCAGGTATAGCCAATACCTTAGCTAAGTATGGCAACTCAGGATAACCCGGTTTTGAAATGAATATTTCCGATAGTAAGTCGACACCTTGAAATTTATTTTCACCAGAATAGACTTCCTTCATCTCAAAACCACTTATATCAATTTTAATTACTGTACTTTGATCGTTATCGCTAAGCAAGGTTATCTTAGGTTGAGTGGATGAATTATTTTTATTTTTCAACGCCACCCATTGTGCGTTAACTATTTGCAAAAGAGAAGTTGAAATTAACAGTATAATAGCTAGTTTCTTATACATAACAATGGATTTGATTGTTGTTGATGGAGGATAAACAGTAAAGATATATTTCGTTACAATTAAACATGGTTATCTGTTTATTTTATGGATATCTAACTAAGACGGTAAATATTATTATTTGGTTGCTTAAGAAGTTTCATTTAGTATAGGCCTAATATCTGACCCAAATGTCGTAATCAGATAATAGTACCTTTTGCGTTAGTTACTGACAATTTTATTCTATACAAAATTCGTTTATTATTGATAGTATTCCTATTTATCTGAAAAAAATGTGTTGGTTTTTGGCTAGTTATTATTTTGATGTGTTGAGGTATTATTAAATTTGTGATATCTTTGAGTAACTTTGAGTCTTCTTTGTGCAACTCTGTGTCATACTTGTTTCTGCAGGAAGGGCTATTACACAAAGAAACACAGAGAATGCACGAAGAATCACGAAGAAAAAAGCGGTTATGATTGAAAATGAACTTTCTAAAAAAATTATTGGGTGTGCAATTGAAGTACACAAACACTTGGGGCCAGGCCTATTGGAATCTGCTTATCAAGAATGTTTGTATTATGAGCTACAACAAGTCGGCTTAAAAGTACAAAAAGAAAAACCAATGCCAATTGTGTATAAAGAAGTAAAGCTTGACCACGGATATAGAATAGATTTATTGGTTGAAGAAAAGGTCGTAATTGAAATCAAAACTGTTGAAGCTTTTAATGATGTTCATACTGCCCAAGTTCTCACTTACTTAAAATTGGGTAATTATAAGCTGGGATTGCTTTTTAATTTTCAAGTCTCTATTCTCAAAAATGGAATAAAAAGATTAATAAATTGATTTCCGTACATCAAAATAAAATATAGCCGGGGTTTGGGTTTTATTATTATAAACGCAACCTATTGATAACCATCTTAGTCATCCTAATGAATTTATCGTTAAGCAAAAAAAATCATTTCAAATAAAAAACTGTCTTAATTTCGTAATATGTTTTTACCAGATAATTGTCATAAAATTCAACATAGGTGAAAAAGATAATATTGATTTTCTACTTATTTTTAATAACCTATTCTGTTGCTAATTCTCAAGATGTTTACCAGATAGATACTGTTGACACTGGAATTACTAAATCCATTCGTATGAAAATTCCTGACGGAATTGATAAGGTGGAAGGAATACTAATAATGGGAAATCCATGGCAGGGTAGCGTAATGTATTTTGTTGATAATGCTGTAGACGTTGAATTTGCCCGCAGTATAAATTTTGTAGTAATGGGAACTTCACTTTGGGGAAGATTTAAAGTTGCCGAAGAATTCGATCTTTTTGAATTTTGTATTGACAGTCTTGCACAAATGTCAGGACACCCCGAACTTTCTGATGCACCATTCATCTTTTTTGGTTGTTCCAATGGCGGTCAAATGGCCCATAGTTATAACTCCATTCATCCTGAAAAATGTATTGCATTTTTGGTCGACAAGGGAGGTTACTACATAAACCCAATTCCTGATACTATGGTACTTCGTACCCCGGGATTACTTGTTGCAGGTGAATTGGATGAGCAATACCGTATAGACGCTATAAATGATCTTTTTTATAATAACCGGTCGAGGGGAGCACTTTGGTCGCATATACTGAATCAGGGAGTAGGTCATACTTTAATGGCAGAAACTCACAACTTATTTTTGATATTGGCCGAAGCAGCATATCGTTTACGTTATCCTTTGGATCAAACCCCTGTTAACGGACCAGTTACCCTAAGAAATTTGCATGAAAATGATGGATGGCTTTCGGATTCAACAACATGGGATAGCGGGATAGTTGGTGTTTTTAACCATGGAGATTATCCGGGGAATATTGATTCCGCAAGCTGGCATATAAATAAGGACCTGGCTTTTCTTTTTGCGGCACATTCATCTTACAACCGAATGAATAATAAGGCAAGTTTATCAGCAAATATTGCAGATAGTGCAGATATTGTAACATATCATTTCGAACCGGATATTGACTGGGATAGCATACATATTTTTAATAAATCAGAGAAAATTGGAGCCTATTATGGTGGAGGTTTGTCATCAATCGATTTTAATTACACAGTACAGGAAACTGGTTTTTCAGCTTTGTTTGCAAAAGTATATTTAACATCTGGCGACAGCAGTGTTTTTAATCTTGATGTTGTTTTTGTACGTGGGGATATTGAACCTAATTTAATTGATAATGAGACAGTACAACTAGATAAAATTGTAAGACATGCCCTTTATCCGAATCCATCAACGGGTATTATAAATATCCGTTTTCTGAATAAGGAATTGCGTTCAATTGAGGTTTTTGATATTTCGGGAAGAATTATAAACAGAACCAAATCATATGGTTCGCAATCTAAAATAAATATACAAGGTAAGGGGGTGTTTATTATTAGGATAACCCAACCCGATGTAATAATTATTGACAAAGTGGTTCTAAGATAAGCTGGGTTCTTATTCGTATCAAAAAAATGGGCATATTTATGAGGAATTCATAAAGATTTACTAATATTGATAATTATTTAGCTAATGGCGTAACCGAAAAGCCTCAAGAGTAGGAATAAAAAACACTTTTATAATGGAAGCACAAAAAGTTGATCTATTTATCATGACAAATGGTAAGTTTTTTGAGAGTAATCATTTAATACCAATACGGGATCGTTTGCTGGAGATGGATGATTCAAGATGGGGAATTATTCAAACCCTTCAGTTTAAGGATCCCACAATAAGCTTAATAATTTCACTACTGGGAGGAAGTTTAGGCATTGATAGATTTTTTATTGGAGATACGGGAATGGGAATGGGAAAACTATTAACCTGTGGCGGACTGGGAATTTGGGCTGTAGTAGACTGGTTTTTAATAATGGGAGCTACTCGTGAAAAAAACATGGAGAAACTTAGACAAGTGATCTATTGATGTCATCGGCATTAAACAGGAACAAGTTATATTTAATATTATTATTAGCATGCTTTGCCGGTTATGGTTGGGTTTACTATAACTATGCATACAACTTAGATAATTTTGCCCATGGGATTAACACTTGTATTATAAAACAAGTTACAGGTATTCCTTGTCCGTCATGCGGGGCAACGCGATCAATAATATCTTTGTTACAAAACAATCTTGCAGAAGCATTATATTGGAATCCCATCGGAATAATTCTGGTGATAATAATGACTATTTCACCTATATGGATAGTATTCGATTATCTGCGAAAAAAAGATTCTCTTTATATTTTTTATAGAAGGGTTGAGATGCTTTTTAGAAATAAATACATTGCGGGTATCGCCATTTTTCTAATACTTGCCAATTGGATTTGGAACATTCAAAAAGGACTATGATTATTGTAAGGGAATTCGACTACAAACCCAGTGAACATGAAGCTGAAAAGGCTTCTGGTAGCTATATTATGTCGCTGGTGGCTTTTGTTGCTGGTTTGCCTTTCCCCATAATTAATCTAATAGCGACCTCCGCTTTTTATTTAGCCAACCGAAAAGGAACATATTTTGTTCGATGGCATTGTACTCAAGCCCTATTGTCACAATTTTCGGTACTTATAATGAACAGTTATGGGTTTTGGTGGACAATCTCAATTATATTCAGTTCAGTACAAATTACCAATAATTATATAGCATACATAGTTACAATCTTGGTTTTTAACTTGCTTGAATTTATTGCTACTATTTATACGGCAATTAAAACCGGTAAGGGCCAACACGTTAGCTGGTGGCTATATGGAGATGTTACAAATCTAATCTGTAAACCATAACATGGAGAAGATAATTATACGACTAATTATTATAGTTGCACTTTTCTTCGCAACATATACAGCTTTACAGCAGATTGATTGGATTACACTATTTAATGTTGAGAAAATAACCTCAAAAACAGAAGAAAAACTGGGTGATTTATTCTGGGATGTCATTAATCAGCATGAGAAGGAAATAACAGATATAAACATAGTTATTCCCATTGATAGTATTATTTCAAAAATCTGCAAAGCAAATAATATTAATACGGATCAGATTAAACTTCATATTATAGACAAAAATGAAATTAATGCTTTTGCACTGCCTGGCAAACATCTTATTTTATTTAGTGGTTTGATAATGTCATCAGAAAATGAGGAGGAATTATGTGGTGTTATCTGTCATGAAATTGCTCATATGGAGAAAGATCATGTTACTAAAAAGCTGGTTAAAGAAATAGGCTTTTCTGTACTAATATCATCAACTATAGGTAACTCAAGCCCTGAAATTATTAGTGAAGCAATTAAATTATTATCATCAACTGCCTACGACCGAAATCTGGAAGAAGAAGCCGATATAGGTGCTGTTGACTATATGATTAATGCAAATATTAATCCCCTTCCATTTGCTGAATTCTTAAGACGATCGTTTGATGAGGAAACAACACTTGAAGAACACTTATCGTGGGTTAGTACACATCCTGAATCGGCAGTAAGGGCTGATTATATAATTGAATATAGCAAAGGGAAAGTTATATCTATGGTGCCAATTCTATCCAAAGATACGTGGGAACAATTACAAATCAATCTGGATAATTATTAACCTATTATTACCCATAATAGTGATTAACAATTGTTGACTACTGAACCAATCTTTTCATCTCACTTCTATATTTTGATGCACTTTTTTCGGTAAATTCTTTAAATGACTTATTAAAATGTGAGAAATTAATTGAAGTAAATTCAATGGGATATTAGAATTATCACTAATTTTGAAGGTATGTCATATTTTAGTGTAAAAGCAAAAATATCTAAGAGCCTGTCTCTCATTACTTTTTTATTGATTAACTAAAGTTATAGTAGTATGAAAGTACTTTTTACAACAGTTATTGCAATTGTGTTATGCCTAGTTAGTATCAGCGTTCTTGGGCAATCCGTTTCACTTAATTATACCTCCCCTGTTGCGGGTGCTGAATACGTTAATCCCGAACAAACAATAATCCTTAAAACAGGAACTGCGTTTGATGAAAAATCGATATTAAATAATAAAATTATTATCGTTGGATCCGAAAGTATGGATCATTCATTTACATGGAAAATATCAAACGATTTAAAAACTCTGATAATTATCCCTGATACATATTTTTTATTTGGCGAAACTGTTTCATTCACCTTGAATAATGGCCTTAAAACAAAAGATGGAAATATAATCTCAGGAACTCAGTTTACATTTAAAATTAAGCCAATAGACAACTTAAAACTACTAAAGGAATTTTATCGTAGAGAACATGATAAAATAAAAACATCACCTAAAAATTCTGATAATGAAATTTATAATAATCAATTCAGGGATGTTAACGACCTCCCTGCAGACTATCCATGTCCTGAAATAGAAAACTATTATGATGTTGACGAAAACTATCTGTTTTTTACATTAAGCCCAAGAGCCGGCGCACCCAACTACAGCAACTATTTGTCAATAAATGATAAATATGGTATCCCGATTTTTTTCAGAAAACGGCCAAATAATGATTTGTATCTCCATAAAATGAAAGATGGACAACTGGCATATGCTCGCAATGAATATGGTTTTCCTGAATTAGAGAGATATTTCTTTATGGACAGTTCATATGTTGTTATTGATTCGATTAAAACCGGTAATGGGTATAATATGGATGGTCATGATATTCTTTTGTTGGATAATGGAAATTATTTATTGATGTCATACGACCCTCAGCCAGTTGATATGAGCGATATTGTATTTGGGGGTAATCCAAATGCAACAGTAGTTGGTCTTATTATTCAAGAAGTTGACATTAACGAAAATGTATATTTTCAGTGGCGTAGTTGGGATCATTTCCAAATTACTGATGCAACTAGCGATATAAATCTTCTAGGTACATATATTGACTATGTCCATGGAAATGCTTTTGCATTTGACACTGACGATAATTTGCTTATTTCATCTCGTCATTTGGATGAGATAACAAAAATAGATTATGAAACCGGAGAAATCATTTATCGGTTTGGATTACTCTCCAAAAACAATCAGTTTCAAATTAACAATGATTCTTATGGCTTTTCTCATCAACATGATATCAGAGTGTTGCAAAATGGAAATATAACCATATTTGATAACGGCAACTTACATCCCTCTCCATTTTCCAGAGCATTGGAATACTCTATCAATGAATTAACGATGACTGCAGACTTGGTATGGTTCTACAGAAATGATCCTGATATATATGGCTCTGCAACAGGAAGTTTTAGAAGGGATGATGAGGGTAATGGTTTGATCGGATGGGGCCCCACCTGGCCTGTATCAGCCACTGAATTTTTACCTGACAATACCAAAACAATGGAGGTTTTCCTTCCCAATGGGGTTTATTCATACCGCGTAATTAAAGATAATTGGAAAACCAACCTTTTTAAATCTATTGAACATTTAGATTTTGGAAATTTCGATGGTTACAATGTACCCAAATACATGATTATTCCGGTAACTAACAATTCCTTGAATCTAATACGTATAACTAGTTCACATTTGCATAATGAGGTGTTTGATGTGGTTGACGACTTACCTTATGATATACCTGCTGGAGACACAGCTGAGATAACTCTAAGTTTCAATCCAACTGAACAAGGCTCATTCAACGACAGGCTCACATTAAATTATGATAAGTTTAGTCCATCAAATGGCGTTGAGAGAATTGCCATACAGTTAAATTTATTTGGGGTCTGGGATAACACCTTGCCAACAGTGTCTTTTATACCTGATTATGGCACAAATGGAGTCTCTCCCACATCAAATGTGGATGTGTATTTTTCAGAACCTGTTAAAATGGTTGGAGGAGAGTTTATTACAAATGATGATATCCCGGAATTATTCACTTTTAAACGTTGTACACAGTGGGGTATCGATATTCCCTTTACGGGAACAATTTCTGACGACCGCATGCAAATAATCCTTACTCCTGTTGAAATATTAGATGAACAAACTTCATTTCTTGTTGAACTTATTCCTTCTACTATTGAAGATGATGATGGTGATACAATTGACTTTCCTGAAGCTACCTATTTCATAACAGGTATATCGGTTGATATTAAAAAAGATATACTAACGGATCAAGTAGTGGTCTATCCTTCGCCAATGGTTGATAAACTTTTTGTTGATTTACCCGAAAATATATTATACAAAATTGTTGTTTTCGATATGAGTGGAAAACTCTGGCATGATGAAACAGTTTCATGCGGAAAAATACAAATCGACACGAAAAAATATCCTCTGGGCGTTTATCTTATAAACGTAATAGGAGAAGATGGCGTATCAACAACGTTTAAGGTTGTAAAAGCAAATTAAAAATTAAGCAATCGTCAATCCTATTTAGGTATCAAAATAATCAAATCTTAACAAACACCTTTTTGTTGAGCAACTATTGATTATCTTTGCCGATATAAAAATACCATAATAATGGAATTATTCGAAGGTAATATAATCACTAAATTACCACAAACGGGCACATCTATTTTTGCTGTTATGTCGCAGATGGCTAGTGAGTATAAAGCCGTTAACCTCAGTCAGGGATTTCCTGATTTTCCCATATCTGGTGAGCTTATTGACTTGGTACATCATTTTATGAAACAAGGATATAACCAGTATGCCCCAATGCCGGGAGTTACCGTGTTAAGGCAAATGCTTTCGCAGATGTTTGAAAATAATCACGGAGTTAAATATGATGCGGATAGTGAGATTACGATTACTGCAGGTGCAACTCAGGCAATTTACACTGCTATTTCAGCTTTTGTTTCAAAGGATGATGAAGTAATAATTTTTGAACCTTCTTATGATTCCTATGCGCCTTCTGTTATTGTTAATGGTGGCATAGTTAAGTATGCCAGATTACAATATCCCGATTACAGTATTAACTGGGATGAGCTACCTCGAATGATTTCAAGCAATACAAAAATGATAATCATTAATTCTCCTCATAATCCTACAGGAAGCATAATGAGTAAGGAGGATATGCTAAGGCTTGAAACCCTAATTAAGGGTCGTGATATAATACTATTAAGTGATGAGGTTTATGAGCATCTTATTTTTGATGGACTCCAGCATCAAAGTGCTTCACGTTTTCCTAATCTTGCATCGAAGAGTATTGTGATTGGATCATTTGGTAAAACTTTCCATACTACAGGATGGAAAACCGGATTTGTACTTGCTCCCAAAAATATAATGGCTGAGTTCAGAAAGGTTCATCAATTTGTAGTTTTTGCCGCGAATACACCCATTCAATATGCTGTTGCTGAATATTTAAAAAATCCCATTAACTATACTTCTCTTGGTGATTTTTATCAACAAAAACGTGACTATTTTATTTCAGCTATTGCTGAATCGAAATTCAAAGCATTAACATGTCACGGTACATATTTTCAATTACTCGATTATCGTGCTATTTCTGATGAACCGGAAATGGAAATGGCGACAAGCCTGGTTAAAGAATTCGGTATTGCTGCCGTTCCAGTATCATCATTTTACCGAACAAAAGAAAACAACCATACATTGAGATTCTGCTTTGCAAAAACTGAAGAAACACTTAATAAAGCTGCTGAAATACTATGCAAAATTTAAAAATACTTGCCCTTCAAGCTAACTTATCCTGGGAAAATCCAAAAAAAAATCGCCTGGAGTTTGAAAAAAGAATTGAATTAGAATTCGACTCACATAATCTCATAATTCTGCCAGAGACTTTTACCACAGGATTTCCCGTTGATCCACAGCAGTTTTCTGAAACAATTAAAGGTCCTACGGTTAGATGGATGCGAAATATCTCCGCAAAATACAATGCTGTTATCACTGGGACAGTATTAATACAAACTAAAAATAATTATACAAATACCCTTATCTGGATGCAACCAGACGGAAATTATCAAACCTATAGAAAGCGTCATGTATTTTCGATGGGTGGTGAACATGAAAGAATAACTGCGGGTAATGAAAAACTAATTGTTGAACTCATGGGCTGGAAAATATGTCCAATGATTTGTTATGATTTACGATTCCCTGTATGGAGCAAAAATACCTACAACGAAAATAACACATTCGAATACGATCTTGCAATCTATGTAGCTAACTGGCCAGCTGTTAGAAGCTATCCCTGGAAAACATTACTCCGTGCCAGGGCTATTGAAAATCAGGCATATATTATTGGCGTTAACCGGGTTGGCACTGATGGACAAGGAAATAGGTATAGTGGCGATTCAGCGGTGATCAATCCTAAAGGGATGTTGTTAAAACAAGGAGGTCCGGATAAAGATGAAGCGTTATCGGCAACCTTATCACTTGATGACCTTATTAATTTTCGAAAGCAGTTTAATGTTGGCGCCGATTGGGATAGTTTTACAATAGAGTAACTTTTTTATATCAGCGTTTTGTCACTTTCATAATTGTAATAGTATAAGTCAATTTTCTAGGTTTTTTAATAGTCGTCCGATGCCAACAGGCTTGGTTATAAAACTCTCATCCTCCCTAAATCACAATAATACCAGTATAACCTAAATTCCAATACTAAGATCTAGTTGATCATCCCAATTTATTAGGTTATCATTCAAACGCTTGTAATTGTTGTAGTCGCTTATAAACACCATTCAATAAAATAAGTTTCGCATGGGTTCCTCTTTCAACAATTTCCCCTTTCTTAAGCACAATAATTTCATCAGCATGTTGTACTGTAGATAACCGGTGAGCAATTACAACAGTTGTGCGATCTTTCATAACATTAAATAATGCATTCTGAACAAGTTTTTCCGATTCAGTATCCAACGAAGAAGTAGCTTCGTCAAGTATCAATACTGGTGGATTGGCAAGTACGGCTCGTGCAATACTAAGTCGCTGCCTTTGTCCCCCGGAAAGTTTCATACCTCTATCACCAATATTTGTTTGATAACCCTTCTCGGTCTCCATAATAAACTCATGAGCATTGGCAACTTTTGCTGCTGAAATAATATCTTTTTCAAGGATGCCCTTCTTGCCAAATGCAATATTATTGGCGATGCTATCATTAAAAAGGATGCTTTCCTGCGAAACAATGCCCATCAAACCTCTAACACTATCTATTTTAAGATCTCTGATATTACTTCCATCTATCAAAATCTCACCTTCATCAACATCATAAAATCTCGGTAATAAATCGGCCATTGTTGATTTACCACCACCCGATTCGCCAACAAGAGCAATAACTTTGCCTTTACCAATCCTTAAATTAATATCTTTTAGAACATATTCGTTTTCGTATTTAAAGCTAATGTTCTTGTATTCTATCTCTTTGTTAAATTTATCAATAGATATAGCATTGGGTTTCTCCTCAATTACTTCCTCTGCATCCAGTACCTCAAAAATACGCTCGGCAGAAGCTATCCCCTTCTGTATACTGTAAAATCCCTGAGCGAAGGTTTTGGCAGGAGGAATGATTTGAGAAAATATAACTATGTAGGTTATAAAGTCGGCAGCCTGAATAGTGGGATTATCAGACAATACCATTTGTCCGCCAAACCAAAGAACAACAACAATAATTACCGACGACAAAAATTCACTTAATGGAGATGATAAATCACGGCGGCGATAAATACGGATCAGCAACTTTGAAAAACTATTGTTTGATGACCTAAATTTTTCATCAGAATATTCGATGGCATTAAAAGCTTTAATAATTCTTAATCCTGAAATTGACTCCTCAATTGTCGACAATAACCCAGCGAACATAGTCATGCCAATCTTCGATTGCTTACGCAAACTTTTTCCAATTTGCCCTATTATTAGTCCAGTAATTGGTAGTATAATTAGCACAAACATTGTTAATTGAGGACTCATACTAATCATAAAAGCCACATATGCAATTATGGTAACCGGATCGCGAATAATCATTTCCAGATAGTTCATTATGGAGTATTCCACTTCCTGAACATCGGTGGTAACCCGGGCGATAATATCACCCTTTTTATGTCTTGTGAAAAAGGAAAGAGGAAGAATTAATATTTGAGTGTAAATGTCATTTCTGATTCCTTTGATAGCGCCAATACGCACATTGGCCATAAAATACATTGCAAAAAACCTTGAAATATTTCTTAACAAAAAAGCACCAATAAGCACAATACATATGTAAACCAATGCTTGTATTTTACCACTTGTAACAATTACCTGGCTAATTTGATAATTTAAAAAGCTTAAAAATGAATCGGTAGAAAACTCCAATACGGGTTTTTCGGTAACTAGTTCATTTATACCAAACAATAGGTTCAAAAAAGGAATAAGCAATGCAAACGAAAATAGAGAAAATACTATGGTTAATATATTGAACAATACATTCAAACCTGCGTAACCATAATATGGCTTTATATATGCCAGTACTCGGTAAAATTTCTTCATTATTTATCTTTCGAAAATTATTTTAGTTGCAAATATACACAGTCTGTTGCAACAATTATAACTATTTCTATTTCATGTATTATAGTAGCTATCGAGCATCTCATTATAATAATGCCACCATGCAATTCAAAACAAATGATCGATCAATGGTTATAACCCATTGTTTCTATTAATTTCATTTGTTGATCATATTAATGAGAAATTATTATTACGTCAACATATTTAAAACAAAAAATTTGTCAATTATTTGTACTTTTACGGTCTTAAATAAATTGAAAAATGAAAAAAATAATTCTATTGTACTGGGGAATGGGTGGTAACGTTGAAAGAACTGCCCACAAGGTTTACAACATGTTTGATCCTCTTACAATTGACATAAGTGATGTTGTTAGTTTCGATATTAACAATATTGAAAATTATGATCTTATGATACTAGGTCACTCAACAATTGGTGCCGAAGACTGGCAAGAAGCTAAAGCCGATAATGAGTGGAATGCTTTTTTTAGAAGAATTGAAGAAAAGGGCAGCACAAACATAATTGCTGCTTCATTTGGTTTGGGCGATCAGGTTCTCTACCCCGACCATTTTGTTGATAGCCTCGGTATCTACAATATGGAAATGGAAACCTTAGGCATTAAAACCATTGGCCGTTGGCCAACCGAAGGTTACAAGTATACCGATTCGGATGGCGAAAAAGATGGTAAATTTTATGGTCTTGCTCTGGATGTTGATAACGAACCTGAGCTTTCAGAAAAAAGAATATCCCAGTGGACTGATGAATTAAAAAAAGAACTGGGAATATAAAATAATCAAACAAATTATTGCACCCGTTTTGTTCATAGCTAAACGGGTTTTTCTTTTCATATCAATAATGAAAAGTAACTAACTTATTGTTGTTCATTAATTTTCAATTTGAAATAATAATACTGCATTCAAACAAATAAATTTGCAATAAAATGCGTTTACTATACTGAAAACTCTCATATGAACATGTTTAAAATAACTAGTACATTAGCAATTATACTACTCGTAGCTATTAATATTTATGCTGCATCTACTAAAGACACCATCACAATAATCAAATCTGATACTACAATCATTGTTGATGAAGTTCTGATTAGTAAAGATCAGGAATTAAATATATCCGAAATCGACACCTCTAACCAACTTTTTCAATCAGACATTGAATTGGCCAAAGGTGACTTTGATTTTCTGGTAGTTGATTCAGATATTGTTAAAACTCTTGATAGCCTGCTGTATGTTAAGTACTACCAAGAGAACTTCTTTTCAATCGACACATCCATCATGACTGATTATGGGTTTAAACATGATGAAGTACCCACTTATCCCGATTCAATTTACGAGCAACGCATTGAGGCTCTTAACAGGGAAACACCTTTTGAGTTAACTTACAATAGAGAAGTTAAAAACTACATTAATCTTTATGCAGTAAAAAAGCCTAAGCTAACTGCTAAAATGCTCGGCCTGGCTGAATTATATTTTCCAATGTTTGAAGAAGCGTTGGACAAGTATAATATGCCTCTTGAAATAAAATACCTTGCCATAGTTGAGTCAGCACTAAATCCTTCTGCAGGATCGCACATGGGAGCCAAAGGACTATGGCAGTTTATGTATGGTACAGGCAAGGTTTATGGGTTAACGGTTACATCATTGGTCGACGACAGATACGACCCTTATAAATCAACAATTGCTGCATGTGAACACCTAACTGATTTACATGATATTTATAATGATTGGTCGCTTGCATTGGCTGCATATAATTCTGGGGCCGGAAATGTAAACAGAGCTATTCGCCGAGCCGGAGGAACAAAAAATTATTGGGCTGTATGGCCATTTTTGCCAAGGGAAACACGTGGTTATGTTCCTGCTTTTATAGCGGTTAATTATGTTATGAACTATGCTCCTGAGCATAATATTTACCCTATGCGCCCCGGAATGTTCTATTACGACATTGATACTGTTACTATTAACGATGTACTTGCATTTGATCAGCTTAATGAGATGTTAGGAATACCAATGGATGAATTAAAGTTTTTGAATCCTCAGTTTAAAATGAACATTATACCTGCTAGTGCAGAAAAAACATATACAATAAGAATACCTCGTACTTACACTGCAGAATTTCTAAATAATGAGCAGCAACTTTATGCTTTCAAAACACGAAAAGGAATTGAGCGTGACAAACTACTTGTGGAAATTCAAAAGGTAAAAGATCGTAACATTCACATCGTTAAAAGCGGTGAAAGTTTAGGATTAATTGCAAAACGAAATCGTGTTTATGTTGACCAGATTAAAAGATGGAATAATTTAAAAAGCAGTACAATTTATCCCGGACAAAAACTTGTGCTATATGGTTCGGGTAGCAGTAATTTCTATCAAAAATCATCAACGCCTGTAATGCGTTCATCCGAGAAATCGAGTCATATTGTTAAAAATGGCGAAAATCTGGGGGTAATTGCAAAGAATTATAGTTGTACAGTTACCGACTTAAAGGAATGGAATAATTTACCAAACTCTAAAATCTATCCAAAACAAAAACTCATTGTGTATAAGCCAGCTGAAAAAACAACGAGTGCAGTTAAGGAGGGAAAATATCTTTATCATATTGTACGCAAAGGTGATACACTTTGGGACATCGCTAAAGAATACGATGGAGTAACGGTTGATAAAATAAAATCACTAAATAATCTCAAAAATTCCAACCGACTAAACCCCGGTCAAAAAATAAAGATTGCCATTGTAAGTTAGTTGCAATATACTGCATCCAAAAAAGTTATAGTAATATATACAACTCTTAAATCGAGTATAGATTATTAGGTTAAAATGGAACTACTTTTGTGTACTATTTAGTACACCGTAAATATATATTAAATGAAAACCATCAGATTATTACCAATTTTTGTATTACTCGTATCTATCTTATCTTTAATATCCTGCGACAGTGGCAGTAGCAAGTCCACCAAAGTACGATCAATAGGCAATACCTCAGAAGTATTGGTAGTAATGCAAAACGATCAACAAAAAGATAATTTAATTGGACAGGAAATAAAAAAGTATCTCGGTGAGGAGCAATACGGTTTAATGCAAAACGAATCACTGTTTGATTTAGCCCATATTACAGTAAATAACTTTTCGGATATGTTTAAAAAACACAGGAACATATTAATAATAAATATTGATTCGAAAGCCAAATCCACTGTGGTGGAGTCGTTTGAAGACAAGTGGTCGAGTCCTCAACGAATTATTAGAATTACATCACCATCTGAAGATGATTTTGTAAACGATTTTCCTGAATATGCAGAAGGGATAATAACAGATTATAGTGAAGCTGAAAGGAGCAGAATATTATCTGTATTCCGACCAAGCTCGAAAAATAAAGTATTAAATGAAGTAAGAGAGGCGTTCAACCTAAATATTATTGTCCCTCAAGGCTTTTATGTTGCCAAAAACGAACCAGGCTTTATGTGGATAAGAAAAGAGGTTCCAGATTTTAGTCAGGGAATCGTTATAATTTCAGAACCTTATGTTGATAAAGAGCAATTTTCGGACAACAGCATTGTTGCCCGTACAAATCGTGACTTAAAGCAGTATATTCCGGGAGAGTCAAAAGGAACCTATATGGCAATTACCGATGAGTTTATTAAGCCACTAACAAAACAAATTGAAAATTTTGCTTCAGAATATGCTATTGAAGTACGTGGGGTTTGGAATGTTGAACATGATTTTATGGGAGGACCGTTTGTTAGCTATACTTTTGTAGATCCAAATAATAACCAAATATTAACCATCATGGGATATGTTTATCATCCCAACAAGAAAAAACGAAATTTATTACGACAACTGGAAGCAATAATATATTCTGTCAACTTTAGGAATCCTGTTTCAGATAGTACCAAAATAAGTAATAAAACCCTGTGAATATAAGTTTGTATAGGGTGTAGTTGACTTATTTAAACCAATTTTACAACCAAATACACAATTTTGTAATTATTTAACAATCTCATACTAAAGCAAAAATCAATTATTACTAATTTTGCAACTATTATGGAAGATGAAAAATTTAATAAAGATCTGGACGAGCTGTTCAGATTATTTAAAAAACTTGTTGAAACTCAGTCGTTGGATAATGTGCCTGGAGTAGATAGTATGATGCTAAAACAATTCCAGTTCTTTTTTAGTAACTACGAAAACATGAAGGATCAAATTGGGCAGCAACTTCAAGGCCAGTTTGGTGAACCCGTAAAACAGATGGTAAGCGATTTAGTAAAACAATTAAAAGATCAGCTGGGGGAAGAAGAGTTTACAATTATTGAAGATGTTGAACCAGTAATTCAAATTAACAGCACCGGATCTTCTGTACAGGAAATCGACCTTATGTTATTGAATCCTGATCTAAGCGAAGATCAAATAAACGAATTGCTCGACAGGAGGGCAGAATTATTATAATTCATAAACCAAATTGTGGCTCGATTCAGTTTTAAAAAAAGAATAGATACCTACCTTAAAAAAAAATGGTATAGTATACTTTCGGATATGGTATTTGTACTACTTCTTGTGTTATTAATTATACCATCCACACGTACCGAGGTTGCATCCTTTTTCATCCGACTTACTTCTTTTCCTCCATCCACTTTGGATATTGATGACCAAATTAAAATCAACAATCAATCAAAGAATTGGCAGATCTTGGATATGGAAGGAAATGCTGTGTCCCTTGAATCTTTAAATGATAAACCTATATTCTTAAATTTCTGGGCCACATGGTGTCCTCCATGCATTGCTGAGTTACCTGGTATTGCTGAGCTTTATGAAAAATATGGTGGTGAAATTAATTTTATTCTGGTTAGTAACGAAAGTAGAGCGAAAGTCAGAGCATTTTCTAAAAAGAATAATTTCGAGGAACTACCTTTCTACCAAAGTAACAACGTGCCAAATGATTTCGCCAGCCAAAGTATTCCTACAACATTCATTATTAGCAAAGAGGGCACTATTGTTCTTAGCAAAAAAGGTGTTGCCAGTTGGAACTCAGGAAGAGTGGAGGATATTATTGAAAAATTAATTTCCAAATAATAATGATTACTGTTTGAACAATCACATAATAAAACACATATAATACCTCTAATTAGTATATTTGCAAAAAATCATAAAATGAAAAATCTTAAAACCATATTATTAGTAATCATTGTTTTTGTTTTTGTTGGAAATTCATTTTCACAAATAGTTAGCGAAGATGCCAAAAGGAAAATCACGATAGGTGCTGACTTTTTCACCGATCTATGGCAGAATATGCCAAATAATATGGATCTACGTACAATAAATCAGGGGTTCAATATTTTTGGTATGTACAATTTTCAATTAGCCGAGAGTAATTCATTCTTTTCTGCCGGACTTGGGATCGATAACCATAATATGTACAGCAATACCCGAATTGATAATATTACTGCCGACACTATTGTATTCGTGCCAATTGCACAGGTTTATCAAAGTAGTAAAATAAATCTAACTTATATAAGTGTGCCTCTGGAGTTCAAAATCAGATTGAAAAGTGGTGTTAAATTTGGTGCTGGATTTAAGGTTAGATATTTAATGAGTGCTAAGGATAAGTATATTGGTGACTTGCCTAATGAAGACAGAGGAAGAACCAATGTGAAGAGAAAAAATATTTCCAATACAGAAGATTGGGCATATGGATTTACACTTCGCGCAGGTTATAAGTCATTTAACTTATTTGGATATTACCAAATTTCCAACCTGTTTCAAAAAGGTCGCGGTCAGGAAATGTACCCAATATCAGTTGGTATAACACTTACTCCGTTTTAGCCTGCCTTATTCATAAAAAAAGGTGCTTCCTTATTGGGAAGCACCTTTTTTTTGACTATTAAAACCAGTATTAATATCTATAATGTTCAGGTTTGTATGGCCCGTTTTCATTAACGCCTAAATAATCAGCTTGTTCTTTTGTTAATTTAGTAAGTTTAACACCAATTTGCTCTAGGTGCAAACGAGCAACTTCTTCATCAAGATATTTAGGTAAGCGATAAACACCAACATCATATTCATCTTTCTTTTCCCAAAGATCGAGTTGTGCAAGGGTTTGATTAGTAAATGAATTACTCATTACAAATGATGGATGCCCTGTTGCACAACCAAGATTTACAAGACGTCCTTCAGCAAGCAAGTAAATTGAATGACCATCAGCAAAA
>JABMPH010000068.1 GCA_013203805.1 Bacteroidota bacterium
ATATTTGGTCAGGTTTAAATTAACATACATCTCATCCCCAGCAAGCAATACATAATCATTGATATTAAACGAATAATCGACAATGAAATCCTTATCATAATCAAACTTATTGGTTTCATTAAAATCGACTATTAAAAATTTATTGCTCCCTTTTCCTAAATTCAAATTATAGAAATTATCAAGTTCTGTTGATGATTCTTGATGCTCAAGCATTTCGAAGAAAGTTGTTTTAAAATATCCGTTTGTATAAATTATCCCTTTTCCTGAAAGAGTTGCATCTTCTATTTCCAGATTTATCGAATCGGAAATGAAGTTGTTTTCAGCAATAATTACCGGAACTTCTTTTATTTCGTAATTATCAGCATCAATTGAAATTAAAGCTTCTTTACCCTGGATAAAAGACGTGGGCAATCCAAGAGAATGATATCTGCCGGTTGCATCTAAAAAATAGGTTAATGAATCATTAATGTATGTAATAATCATATGGTTAGCAGAAGAGGGAGTAGGTACACCGCCGTATGTATAAGGTATATCCCTGGTCCCAATCCAGGTAAGGTAACTCTTAATTCCTGCTATTTTAAACATTTGCTGCAGTATACTTGAGTTATCTTTACAATCGCCATATTTCTTTAAAAAAACATCATTTGCCTTTCGGGGGACAAAACCACCCAAAGCGTATTCAAACGCAACATATTTAATGTTTTGCTGAACCCAATAGTAGATTGACCTTACTTTCTCAATTTCTGTTTCTTTACCTGCAGTAAGGGAATTAACCAGTTTAACCAATTCCACATTTGGTTTGCCTTTGTTTACATCTTTAACGAGACTATAATACCAACCATAAAGCCCATCAACATTATTTAATAGATTTACTTGTTTACCTTTTATATTATATGATTTAATTATTGGAACTATATGAGGAAGGTAATTTCTAAAATTAGATGAGTTGTCTTCAGATTCATATTTATCAATGTTTTTAGCAACCCAATGGTAAATTATATTGCCATTTTTTTCCTTTTTAGTAAAACTCAAATCAATATTTTCAGTATTAAATTCTTTGAACTCCATAGTGATATTCTTATCGGCTGTAATAACTAAGGAAGAACTTAATACTGATGAAAAATATCCGAAAAAGAATGGTTTCAATAAACGTGGGTCTTTAATGGTTTCCTTATACAATAATGTTGATTTTGACCCTTTGTGTAAATTAGAATAAATGAAGCTGACCCTCTTACTGTCGTCATAAAAAGCTGTCCCATTTATATCATCTTTAGTTTTAAAATCCTTTACCTTAATTTGCTTGTACTTATCATTTTGGAAACTAAATGATGATGCTTCTATATCCGTTAATTCATAAAAAGTTGAAAAAGGAATAGACTGCTCAGAATAATGACCCGCAGAAGCATTTAAATACAATTCTTCTTCCAGAGTGGTCATTTTAATTTCAATCTCATTGTTAACTATTTCAATATCTACATCGGTTTGATAATTTATCCTTATCTTGTCATCATCAGGAAATAATTGATTGTACCTGTTAAACTCGTCAGAAAATTGAGCAATTAAATTGCCCGTAACTAAAATCAGAAAGCCAAGCGCAAAATACTTAAGTGGAACCATATTTAATACATAATTTGTGAAACTACAGTTCCATTAAAATACACTGTCTCTTCAATTAATTTTCCCGATTCATCATATTTTGTAGATTTTCCATGTTTTGAACCATTAACATATACTGAATGTGTTTTTAGCTGTCCATTAGGGTAGTAACTATTTACATCACCTATCAGAATTCCACGATTATAGTTTCTTTCTTCTTTAATCGTCCCGTCGGGAAAGTAGAATATATCAGGACCGTCATTAGCGCCAAAATAATAGTTTTGATCTTCACAAACCTGTCCATTATAGTAATATTCAACATACTTGTTATGAAACAGACCTTTTATCATCTCCATTTCCCTCGATATACTACTGTTGTTAAAATATCCAATAATCTTTGCCGTTTCGTTTTTAACCGGAATCATTGGCAGTATTTCTGAATTTTCATTCATATAGCTGTAGCCAATTAAACGGTCATTATTATAATATCTGATCAGCTGGAGTTCTCCTTCTTCACTATAAAACCTAACCTCCCCAACTATCAGTCCATTACTATGTTCTCTGCTTTGAGTCAGAACACCGTTTTCGTTGAAATTTTTTTCTATCCCTTCATCATAGCCATCTTTAAAGTTAGATTCCTTTTCAACTTCACCATCTTCATAATAATCTGTCCACAACCCCTGCTTGTCACCATAATCATAAACTCCCTGTGTTTCCAGTTTGCCATTATTATGATACCAACTCCAAATACTATCGCGTTCTCCATTGAAATAATGCCCCTCAACCCTTAAACCACCATTAAAATTATACCCTAAATAATTCCCATGTTTTTTACGATAAAGCATATCAGCTACTGAGGCAATATTTCCATTGGCAAATTTAGTTATCACTTTATACGTTGCAGAATCAACTGCTATTGTAACTTCATTAAAAACATTACCAGTAGTATCATAGTGATATTCTTTAATTAGGCTTCCATCGCGGTAATGATATTTTCTGGTGAGTTTTCCATCAACTGCAAATTTTTCTGAAAATCCATACAACTTCCCATTTGTGTAATAGTTTTTCGACTCTATTGTACCATCGTGATAATATGAAACCCAATCACCTTCCTTTACTCCATTTTTATACCATCCTTGCTCCTGAAGCTGTCCATTTGAATAAAATTCTGAATAATAGCCAGATAGGGTGTCATTTTTATAAGGTGCTAACGACATCACCTCACCATTTGGATAATAACTTGTTGACACGCCCTCAAGCATCCCTTCATTATTATTATCAGTTGAAGTAAGTAAATTATTGTCAGTATAATACTTCCACTTACCTTTTTTACCCCCTGAAATACTATATCGTCCATTTGTAATTATATTTCCATTTGGAGCATGTCCTTGGTAATAAAACTCTCCATTTTGTTTTTTAGCCTGTTTTATTATTTTTTGACTTTTGTTATAAAACTGGTAGGCAATCACCTCCCCTTTTCGATAAGTAAATTCACTATTTAGAATACCATCAGTATCGTAACTTTTTAAGGTTCCTGTAATTTTTCCTTTATCATATGTTAATTCTTCATAAATGTTTCCATCAGAATGGTAAGTTTTCCATTCTCCGGTATTCCATCCATCACTACACAACCCTTTTTGGTAAATATTTCCGTTAGAGTAATATTCGATATACTCACCTTCAAGCTTATCATCAACAAATACTTTTTGTGATTCTATCTGTCCGTTGTGGAAAAATCTCTTCTCGATTCCTTCCTTTTTTCCCTCCTTAAAAGGCATTTCTGATTTTAATATTCCATCGGGATAGTATTCATAGACAACACCGTCTGCTTTTCCGTCAACATAGTTAATTTTATAATCTACAAAGCCTTCACCTATTGAGAAATTGGATATGTATTCTCCATTTTTTTGGTCATCTTTAAAATAACTTGATTCTAATAACGCTCCTTTTGTTGAATATTTTTTAAGTTTACCTTCCAATTTATCGTCAACATAAGTTGCCTGAACATTAAGTTTTCCATTATCATAATAAACAAAGTATTCATTAATTGCTTTTCCGTGATCATATTCACCCTTTTCGGTTACGTTTCCAATATTATCGTACCAAATCCAATTACCATGTTTTTTCCCTTCAGTATCAAATCCTCCAACTGATGAAAGACCTCCATAATCATTATAAATATGCCAAATTCCAACGGGTAGTTTATTCACATACTCACCATAACCATCAACGATTGAATTTTTATATAAATAGGTCACCGGTTTTTTTTCACCATTAATGATGGCTTCGTTTTTACCAACAATTTCCTTCCATTTACTTTGATAAATATTTATAAATTTCTTAATATCTGATATATGCTTGTTGACTATTGATTTATACTTTTCATTTTTCACAGAAAAAGCAATTGTATAGGAAAAATCATCAAAATGGTCATTTTCACCAATAAATTTATAGAAAGGGACGTAGTATCTATCCCAAAATCCCCCCTCACCTTCATAGTTTTCCAATTGATTAATCATTGCATGGTTTTGTTTAATTAAGGGGATAACTAATTTGTTTGATATTTTATATTTCGGGCTTAATGCAGCTAGATTATTTATTATCAAATCTAATTCTTCAAATGATTCATCATCTTTTGATAGTACCAGATCAGGTGTAGCTTCACTGTCGTTTTGTATTTCAACCATATTGTTATATGCATTCAGCACATTGAACGAATTTTCGCCATCAGGATTTATCAATAAATACATACTCAGGCACATCATTGCCTGGGTGATGTGGTGTTCCTTATAGCAAAGGGCTCCAAGTTTAAGGTGGCTATTTGCATAAAACGGATTGTATGTAATTGATGTTTGATACATCTGCGATGCTTTATCAAATTCTTTCAGTCCTTCATATGCCAAACCCTTATTATAATAGAACTTATGATTTTTTGGATAGTGCAATAATGCCTTGTCAAATACTTTAATGGCTTTTTCAAATTCTTCTAATCCTAAATATGCTGCACCGGAATTTAAATAGAAATAATATTTATTGGGATGATCTTCTGCATTCATCCCCTCCTCACAAACAATAATGGCTTCTTCATATTTCTCATTACCCAGTAAATAATAGGCCTTTGAAGTTAAGGATGGTAAATAAATTGAATCGTTTTGTGGTATTTTATTAACTTCCTCCAAAGCTTGTTCAAATTCTCCCTCTTTTTCATACTTAAGACAATTTTCGATTATTTCGTCAACATTTACCCATTCAACTTTTTGCTGTGCAAAAAGTACCTGTGTTAAAAAAAGAATAATAAATCCCAATACTGCTTTTTTCATAATTAATTATTTGGTTTTTATATTAATACTATCGTATAAGCTGTAACAAAAGTCAATTTTCATAGAAAAGGCTTTTGTATATCTTTCATACAATACGACTTAAACTTCTGATTATGTTAGGAAAATACTTTTTCAGACAAGTGGTCACAGTGCTGTTTTTAAGCTTTTAAATATAAATATTTTATTAAAAGAGAATAAGGAATTGATAGTTTATAACAATTCTAGATTGTTTGGGAGTTATTTAATAAATTAAGTCCATGGGAAATAAAGGACTTTATTGAGGAAGAAAAGCAGGAACTTATGATACAATTGTAATATTTATAAGAAAGAATCGATAACTTATTAAGTACTTCTCATAAATAAAAATATCCGTATTTTGAGGATTTACAGTAACTTTCGTAACATTTGGGGGGTGTAGTATTGTGTTGGCATCATCAAAATATGATTAACCCAACACTTCATAAACTATTACCAAGCCAGCTTTGTTTTTCAGGCTTACCTCACCAACTTTCCGGCAATTGAACGACTCTTTCACTTTTTCGTACGAGATATTATTTATAAGTATCTGACCTGGATCCGCAGCTGATTGCAATCGTTGTGCAGTATTTACTGTATCGCCAATTACTGTGTAATCAAGTCGTTTAAGGCTGGCAGAGCCAATATTACCCGAAATCATTTCCCCTGAGTTAATCCCTATCGAGACCTGAGGAGAGTATGATATTTTCTTAGATAAGGCAGGCTTCTTTTCAAAACTTGCTCGTATGGCCAAACAGGCATCTATGGCTCTGTCAAGGTGATAGTCGCCGCGAAAAACGGCCATTACGGCATCACCAATGAATTTATCAATGTAGCCACCTTGGTCGATGATTTCCTTCACCATGATATCAAAATAACTGTTGAGCAATTTTACAACGTCATCGGGTGGGATGTTTTCACTGATAGTAGTAAAACTACAGATATCCACAAAAACCACTGAAGCATCAACTGATTCGTTGGCCATCAGTGAAGATTCGAATTCACGACCACCCATGAAATTGAGCACAGTTTCGTCCACATACATTTTCAGAATACTGTTTTCCCGAATGGCTTCTAAGGTTTCACGAATCTGAATACAGTGCTTGATCGTTTTTTCGATGGTTAAGGTAAGATCTTCAAAATTAATTGGTTTGGTAATAAAATCGAAAGCACCCCTGTTCATTGCTGTTCGTATATTCTCCATATCACCGTAGGCAGAAACAATCACCGATTTGATGAGCGGACTGGATTCGCTTAGCCGGCTAAGCAGGGTTAACCCATCCATCTCCGGCATGTTAATATCGCTCAGAACGATATTAATATCAGGATCGAGTTGAATTTTTTTCAATGCCTCATTGCCATTCACTGCAAATGTAAATTCATATTCATTCTCGCGTATCTTTTGTCGAAACTTCTGTTTGATCAGTATCTCAAGATCAGTCTCATCATCAACTACTAAAATTTTTGCCATGATTTTATTGTTTAAATTTTTCTTTTAAATACTTAAAGTCTACCGGTTTGGTTAAAAAATCATCGGCTCCCAACTGTTTAGCTTTATCAAAATTTTCGGCATCACCATAAGCTGTAATCATCATCACCCTTGGTGGTGGCTTCGAATATTTTTCCTTTATCTGCCGCAGCAGTTCGAGTCCACTCATGCCAGGCATATTGATATCGGAAAGTATCAATACTGTTTGATGGTCTTGTTTACTCAAATAAGTGAGTGCATCCTCTCCCGAAAAGGCAAATGCAAATTCCAGGGATTTTTCTTTGATCTCTTTACGGAACCGCTGTTCAAACAGCACTTTAATATCTCTTTCGTCGTCAACAACTAAAATTTTCATTTTTTAAAGTTTAGATTTATTTTGGTATAATAATAGTGAATACAGTACCTTTACCTTCCTTAGTTTCTACTTTAAGTTCGCCTCCATGAGTCTTTATTATGTCATAACTCATGCTTAAACCCAATCCGGTGCCTTGTCCGGTGGGCTTGGTGGTAAAAAATGGCTGGAATATTTTATCCAGCACATGTGCAGGTATTCCATCGCCGTTGTCTTTTACACGTATCTCAACCCCGGCAGGGATTCGTCTGGTTGAAACCCATACGGTTGGTTCGTAACCTTTAATTCCCGACTTCTTCTTTTCATCAACAACATAAAAGGAATTGGTAATTAAATTTAAAATCACCCGGCCAATATCCTGCGGAATGACATTGATGTTTCCAATTGCAGGGTCAAAATCGGTTTTCATACTGGCTTTGAATGATTTGTCTTTCG
>JABMPH010000069.1 GCA_013203805.1 Bacteroidota bacterium
AACAATTATACCGAAACAGTGGATTATTGTGAATGATAATTCAAAAGATGATACTTTGGAAATATTACAACATATAACAACGAACTATCCTTTTATTCAAATAGTAGATTATCCAGGTTTCAAAAAGCGCATTCCTGGTGCGGGAGTGGTAGAAGCTTTCAATTATGGTTATTCCAAACTATCTGAGTGTCAATACGACTATATAGTTAAGTTGGATGGTGATTTAAGCTTTGACCCAAATTACTTTCAGAAAATATTTACTGTCTTTGATAAAGATAGGAGCTTAGGAATCGCTTCAGGGATAATTTTAGATTGCAAAACAGGAAAACCTGTTACCATTAGTTTTCAAGAATATACATATGGTGCATCCAAAATTTATAAGAAAGAGTGTTTTGATAAGTTGTATCCTTTGGAAGCAGTAAAAGGATGGGATATGCTAGATAACGTAATAGCCCAAAAGTATGGCTATTCAACGAGGATCATCCCTTCAGAAATTGTGATGCACCTGAAACCAATGGATGTGGCTGTCGGGAAAAAATATGAAAATATATTAAAGGGTTACTATGATGCTTTCTATCAGTACATGCCAATTTTCGTATTAATTAAAATGTTGAAACTGATATTGGTTAAACCTTACCTTTTGGGAGGGATATTTTACTTATTTGGGTACCTAAAGAATAGGCTTCTAAAAAAAGAATATTATCAGGATGAAGAAGTGCTATCTATTATTCGTGGGCACCAAAAGAAAAGGTTAAAAAACATCATGCGGGGCAACCCATATTCACGCGTTTGAAAGAGACAACTAAATTGAAGATATCAGTAATTATCCCGACATATAATGCATCAATGACGATTAATAATTTGTTGAATATGATAAGTCAACAATCTGTGCAGGCACAAGAAATTATTATCATTGACTCCTCCTCAACCGATGATACGAGAAAAATATGCCGTGTTTACGGAGCTCAGATAATAGTCATTAAAAAGGAAGAGTTTAACCACGGTAAAACTCGAACAATAGCTGCAAAACATGCTACGGGAGATATTTTAATTTACTTCACCCAGGATTCACTCCCCTTAAATTATAATACTTTGGGGAATATTATCGATAAATTTAAGAACCCAAAAGTTGCAGCTGCATATGGAAAACAGATCAGCCATAAGAATACCAATATTTTCGGAAAGCATCTTCGATACTTTAATTATGGTTCTGAATCCTATGTTAGAAAGCTAGAGGATAAATATGAACATGGTATTAAGACAGCATTCATTTCAAATAGTTTTGCAGCTTACCGAAAGACATGTTTGCATCAAATTGGATATTTTAAAGACAATCTAATATTTGGTGAAGATAATTATGCAGGTGCAAGACTGCTCATGGAAAATTATTGTATTGCGTATGCTTCCGATGCCGTGGTGATTCATTCCCACTCCTATACAATATTTCAGGATCTTAAAAGATATTTTGATATGGGGGTATTTCATGCTTCACACAACTGGTTACTTGCTGAGTTTGGGAATGCTGAGGGCACTGGGCTCAAGTATATAGTATCTGAAATTAAATTTCTATTTGCTAACAACGCTTGGTATATGCTTCCACAATCAATTATTCGAAACATGATGAAATATTTCGGGTATAGATTGGGTATAGAATTCAGAAGGATCCCCTACAGTATAATTTTTAGAATCACTATGAATAAGGTTTGGTGGATAAAAACATATTCATCCAAATCTCAACCACTGTTAGGTAATAATGAATACTAGTACATCGATAATCTTTGGAGGAAGTGGCTTTATCGGTAGCCATCTTTCACAAATTATAGACAATCACCTGATATATGATATAGCAGAGAATCCTTCGCATGATGTTCGTAAGCAGATAAATATAGAAGTTTATCCTGAAGCTCTTGAAGATATCAAGGTTATTTACAATCTCGCCGCTATTCATAAAACACCAGGGCATAAAAGTTATGAATACTTCGAGACCAATATACTGGGAGCGGAAAATGTATGCAATTTTGCGCGGGAGCATGATATTAAAACTATTATCTTTACC
>JABMPH010000070.1 GCA_013203805.1 Bacteroidota bacterium
GAATATGGTCGGAAAGGCATTCAGCTTGGTGAAATAATAGAATACTCAATCCCATATATGGCTGCATACAAAAAATATAAGACCAGAGAATATCCAGTGAGTCTTGACTACAGTAAAAAATCAATTAATTTTCCCAATTGGGTGTAAATATCCAAGTAATTCATATATGTAGATGAAAAAAAATAATATGAACATCACACATCATGAAATCGTAAATATCGACATGCTAAGTCAGCTAATAGATCTTCATGTGACAAATTTTGACAAAACCGAATTATCCTTATTATTGGGTCCTAGATTTATCAAAGAATTCTATATAGTGCTAATTAATTCTAAGCATGCAGTCATCAATGGTATTTATTCTGGTGAAAAACTTATAGGTGTTGTGTGTCTAATTAGGGACAATAGCAAATTTAACAAAGAGCTAATTCTCAAATATATAAAACTAATACCTCTTCTTATCATAGATATAAAAAAAATGTATTATATCACGAATTCACTGTTAAAACCTTTACCGGTCTTTCAAGATCGAACCTATTGGGCGGTAACCATTATTGATTACCCGTTTAGAATGAACAAAAGCGCGATAGAATGTTTATATGAAATATTGTCTTCAGAGATAGGAGAACATAAATATTGGGCTTCTGTGAGAGAGGGTAATTATCAGTCCAAAAATATGATAAACCGATTTGGTTTCAAATATTCCAAAACAATAAATCGCAAACCTGAGAATATCGAAATATACCTAAACTAAAAGGAAGTCTTTATGCAGAAGCATGATATGGTGGAAATTATAACCGAAGAATTAAAAAACTATTATGAATCGATGGAGATAGAGAGTGAAATAGATATTGACACAATAATCTTCGGAAGAGATTCAAAACTGGACTCCCTTGGGTTTGTAACTCTTTTGGTGGATATAGAAACACGGATGAGTGAAGTAGGAAATGAGATTACCCTGACTTCAGAACAAGCGATGTCGCAAAGAAATAGCCCGTTCCGGTCTGTTAATACGCTCGCAGATTTTATTATTGATCAAATTCGGTAACGTCATGCAGAGAGTAATGATTATAACCGGTACACGCAAAGGAATTGGCAGGCATTTAGCAGAATATTATCTTGAACAAGGCTATTTTGTAGCCGGTTGCTCTCGTAGTGAAAGTGACCTGTTAAGCTCAAATTATTCACACTATTGTCTTGATGTTTCTGATGAATTAGCTGTGAAAAGTATGGTTAGTGAAATTGCAAAAAAACATAAGAGAATTGATTATCTAATCAATAATGCAGGTATTGCTTCAATGAATCATAGTTTTTTAATGCCTATATCGATGGTGGATAAAATATTTCGAACAAATGTGTATGGGACTTTTCTTTTCTGTCGGGAAGTTGGCAAAATTATGTCAAAAAAGAAATATGGACGAATAATAAATATAACAACCTTTGCCGTACCATTCAAATTAGAAGGTGAAGCTATCTATGCTGCTTCGAAGGCAGCAGTATCGACATTGAGTGAAATATTAGCACGAGAATATGCAGATTATGGCATCACAGTAAATTTGATTGGTCCGCCAGCTATCCAGACGGATTTAATCAGAAATGTACCCTCAGAAAAATTAGATAAACTACTCCAAAGACAAGCGATTCATAGATACGGCACTCCAGATGATGTATTCAATTCGATAAATTATCTATTGCAAGAATCTAGCTCGATGGTTACAGGTCAAACGATTTATCTCGGTGGAGTATAAAATGTTCATTGATTTTATGATAGAAATAATGAAAGAAAATTCCACGAAGGAAGCTGTCATATGGAATAATAAAACATTTACCTATCAGGATTTGCTTAATAGATATGCTTATTGGTTTGAGTACTTAATTGCTAACACAAGGAAGGGTGCTGTTGTTGGAGTCAGGGCGGACTATAGTCCAGACTCGATTGGGCTCATGTTAGCTCTTATAGCAAAAAGAGACATCTTTGTACCGTTCAGCTTTTCGAATAAAGATATTGAAGAAAAGCTAATTATTGCAGAAGTCGAATATTATGTCGATTACGGAAAGGGAGATGAAAGACTTTTACAAAAAACAAGTATTCAAGCCAGCCACGCTTTAATCAATAAGTTACGTAAAAGAGAACATCCAGGTGTAATTGTCTTTTCTTCTGGATCCACGGGAAAGCCCAAGGCTGCACTTCATGATTTTTCTCACTTATTGAATAAATTCAAATCCCCGAGGGCCACTCTAAGAAGTATTAATTTTTTACTATATGACCACTGGGGTGGAATCAATACTTTACTGTACATTTTATCAAATGCTGGACTCGTTGGTGTCCCACAAGAAAGAAATGCAGAGGAAGTATGCAAATTTATTCAAAATTATAAAATTGAATTACTCCCTACAACTCCTACATTTCTTAATCTAATTTTAATGAGCAAGGCATATTTAACGTATGATATATCTTCTTTAAAAGTCATTAGCTATGGCACTGAGATGATGCCCGAAACGACATTGAAATCTTTCAGTTCTATATTCCCAGATATTACCTTAAAACAGACCTATGGTTTGACTGAGCTTGGGGTAATGAGAACAAAATCAAAAAGTAATGATTCTCTATGGCTGAAAGTCGGAGGAGAAGATTACAAGACAAAAATTGTTGATAACACTCTTTTCATAAAGGCAAAAACGTCAATATTGGGCTATCTAAATGCTCCGTCACCTTTTGATAGTGAGGGTTGGTACAATACTGGCGATAGAGTAGAGGCGAAAGATGGATGGATTCGTTTTTTGGGAAGAGAAAGTGATATCATAAATGTTGGTGGCCAGAAAGTATTCCCCGTTGAAGTAGAATCGATACTTATGGAAATTAGCAATATACAAGATGTCTCTGTGTTTGCAGTACCAAATCCAATTATGGGATCCGTTGTCGGCGCGGAAGTAGTATTGGTCGAGGATGAAGCCGTGTCTCTCCTTAAAAAAAGAATTAGGAATTACCTCCAGTCCAGAATAGACGGTTACAAAATTCCTGTTGTAATTTCAATAGCTCAAAGACATATGGTTACAGATCGGTTTAAAAAATCACGGAAAATATCCTAGATGCTGGATAAATAGTTTTATTCTTAACTTTTTTGAAGCTAGTGATTTAATGGAGTATCATATCAAAAATCAGAACTCACGATTTCAGATATTTATTCCTCGAATTATTTACATGTCATCCTGATGTATAAAAAACTTTTCTCGGACTCTATGATTTACGGTTTTGGGGGAGTAGCTATTAAGTCACTCGCCTTTTTCACACTTCCTATATATACAAGATTATTTTCACCTGACCAATATGGTGTGATCGAAATGTTCGCAACTCTTGCTGGCATATTCTCCATGTTTATGACACTGGGTTTAGATAGTGCTCAGAGCTATTACTATATGCAGGCAAAAAATGATGGAAGCATTGATGAAAAAAATATCATTGGTGAAATATTTCAGCTAAGAGTAATATTTGGTCTGGCGGTTGTCTTTATCGCAGTAGCTGGCTCTAGTATGATTATTCGAATTGTATTTCAGACCCCTGTTCCAAGCTCGTATTTGTGGTTGGTTGTTGTTGCCACACTATTCTCCACGCTCATCTCTCAAAGTTTGGAAATATTCCGATTGATTTACAAACCCTGGCAATATATAAGCTTGTCATTTGTGCAGACAATCCTGGGTATTGGTTTTGTTCTATTATTTGCATATCGCCTAAACAGAGGTTTATCTGGATATTTTACTGGTACGCTAATTGGGTCAATGATCTCACTAATAATTGGGTGGGTTGCGACGAGAAAATATCGTTATTGGGGGAAAATTCATACAGAGCGATGGAAGGAATATTTACGATTTGGAATTCCGCTTCTTCCGGCAGGTTTGATGGTCTGGATTATGTCAGCCAGTGACCGCTGGTTTATTATGAATATGATGGGTTCCTATGATACCGGGATCTATGCAATTGGAGCCAAGATTTCAATGCTCATCATGTTGGCGGTGGAACCGTTCAGGAAAGCATGGTGGCCCATAGCAATGGACATGTTAAATAAAAAGGATGGGCCAGACTTTTTTAAAAGAGTAGCCTTAGTATATGTAGGTCTTGGTTCACTTGCTGCCGTTACGCTTACATTGAGCGCGCCTTACATAATTAGATATTTTGCAGACGAAAGATATTTTGAAAGCTGGAGAATGGTCGGGATACTTTGCTGGGGAAGTATATTTTATGGATTCTATTTAATAAGTATGCTTGGAGTATTCAAAGTGAAGAAAACCTATTTGAATATATATATTCATGGTAGTGGAGCAGCGATTAATCTTATTTTAAATTATTACCTTGTGCCCATCTATGGTATAGTTGGGGCTGCAGCTGCAACTTCCATAAGCATTCTAGTGGCCAATATTGTGGGCATGATAATTTCCAATAGACATTATAGAATAGATTGGAACTGGGGCACCATGGCTGGAATACTGATAGTTTCTTGGTCTTTTATTCTTTGGTATACGGTTTTATTATGAATGATATAAAACGATTCATGCGAAAATCACTTCGCACGAAATTAGCTGTGGTTTTTTATCCACTCCTTTTAACCTGGCGAATGCCAATAGCCTGGTTCAGATCTCTCAAGGAAGCTCTAGTCCTATTGGATGGGCGCTGGGGGAATTATATGGGCTTTCATCGTGGCTATGCCATCAACGCTTTTTTTTATCGAACGCAATGGCTTAACATTGATAAGTATGGGATGAAAGCAAAAAGTCCAGTTGTTGGGCTAGGAGATTATCCACTTTCCAATTGGTTCCATCTTACATATCTATCAAGCTATATATACTCTCATGCAGGGGCGATTACAACGTTGGCTGGGACATTAATATGGGTGTTTAGTCATCTTGTGTGGATTGATAGTCTGTCAGCCTGGTGGATAGTGATTCTTACGCTTACCCTGTTCTTAA
>JABMPH010000071.1 GCA_013203805.1 Bacteroidota bacterium
GACTAATATTGGTGTTGGTTCTGTTCCTTTTTCTCCAATTCTTAGAAGTTTATGTTTATCTATTTTAAAATTATCTGGATTTTCATTATCATATTTCATCTCGTAAATTGCTCTTTGTTTTGCATCTTTTAAATCTATTTTTAATTTTACTGGAGGTTTTTTATTTAATTTAGTTACTAACAAAATGATTCCAACTACAATCCATGCAAATGCAAATAAAATACTTAACCGATTTTTATGGTGTAAAAAAGATGATTTCGGCATAAAACTAAATATTTTTGATGGTGGAAATCTTCGTAACGCCATTGCCCGTGAAGCCTTTGCCATAGTGCTTATTCCTAAGGAAAATGTTAAAGATGTAATAGATGCTGTAGCGAAGTTTAAAGAAATGAGCAGGGCTGAATTCAACATCACTGAGCCGTTAATGGAAATTACAATTGATGAAGTATCCATGCCAGAGACTATCATTGATAATGAATCATTTGATGAGTTAGTAAATGCAATATATGGCTGTCCACACGGTGTTATAGCCATGTCGCAAAGTATAGACGATTTCGTTGAAACATCCACAAACCTTGCTTCGGTAAAGTTTCAGGAAGATGAAATTCTAATTACAACCAGCCAAAGAAGTTCGGTTGAGTCTGAAAAGCAGGATATAACAAATATGGTGAAAAGCGTGTTTAAACTTGCTGGAGCAAGAACACTCACATCTGAGGGTTACCCAGGTTGGACACCAAACCCTGATTCAGATATTGTTAGAACAACTGTTAATTCATACAAAAAACTTTTCAATATCGAGCCTGAAGTTCTTGCAATACATGCTGGTCTTGAGTGTGGACTGATTGGCGACAAATATCCCGGCATGGATATGATATCATTTGGACCAACAATTAAACGTGCACATTCACCAGAAGAAAAAATTGAAATTGAAACAGTAAGTAGATTCTGGAATCTTACTTTAGATGTCCTTAAAAATATTCCATATAGATAAAAAAAATGCAAAAAAAGATAGTAGTACTGGGTGGTGGATTTGCTGGAATTGAAGCAGCAATAAAATTACAAAAATACGGTTACCATACTACTCTGGTTAGTAATCGAGACTACCTGTTTATTTATCCAATTTCAATATGGATTCCAGTTAATAAAAAAAGTTTCGATGATGTAACAATACCTCTTGAAAAGCTAAGTAATAAACATGGTTTCAATATGGTAATTGACGAAGTTAAAAGAATTTCAAGTAGTAATAACAAAGTAGAACTTCAGTCGGAAATACTAGATTATGATTTCCTTATTGTTGCAATGGGAATGTCAAAGTTACAAAGTAAAGGACTGGAATTTACTCATTCTATTTGTGGTAATCCACGTGAGGCTGTCACCATTAAAAATAAGCTTGAAGAATTGATTAAAAAAGGTTCTGGAAAAATTGCTATAGGTTTTGGTGGCAACCCAAACGATCCAACCGCAACAGCTGTTAGAGGTGGACCTGCATTTGAATTACTCTTTAATTTTAGCCACTATCTTAAAAAAAAGAAAGTTAGAGATAACTTCGAAATTACCTTTTTTGCACCAATGGAAGAGCCTGGCAAAAAAATGGGCGATAATGCATTTACCAAACTAAGTGCCTATTTTAAGAGGTACAATATAACCGCAAAAACAGGAATAAAGATTAAAGAATTTACCAAAAACAGCGTTGTATTTGCCGATGGGTCAATGCTTGAAAGTGATCTGATATTATTTATCCCCGGGGGCAGCGGCCATCCAATTATTAGTGGTTCAGATTTGCCTATTACAGATGCAGGCTTCATTAAAATAAACGACAATTGCAAAGTGGACGGTTTGGAAAATGTTTATGCGGTTGGCGATATTAGTGCAATTGAAGGTCCACCTTGGGCAGCCAAACAAGGTCATATTGCGGAAGTAATGGCAGATGTAGCGTCACATAATATTCACAATCATATTATCAACAACAAATCCCGAAAAGGATACCAAAGTCAACTAAATATTGTTTGTATTATGGATACCGGCGATGGAGCTGCATTTGTATATAGAAAAGCTAACTTCAACATTATGATACCACTTCCAATTATAGGCCTTTGGGTAAAAAAAGGTTGGGGATTCTATTATCGAAACTCAAAACTTGGAAAAATTCCAAGAATCCCTGGCATGTAACAGCCTGATTTACTTTAAATTTTGGACAACCCATTTCTTAGATTTTTTTTGAACTCAATTGCACGATTGATTAATTTTTTTGTCTAGGATAATTGGTTAATTTTGACGATAATTTTTTACCTATGGATATACTTGATTTTGATGTAATCAGGCCTTATAATTTTCAGGAGATACAAGAGGCAATACCACGAATACTTGCCGACCCAGCGTTTCATCACATGATGGACTATTTATTTACTTCCGAAAAAAAAGATCATGTAATATCGAATTTGAGCAAGGCAAAAAATGTACATGAATTTCAGATTGCATTAACCCTATCTTCTATAAAATCAATAATTGAAAAATCCTCAAACGGAGTAACTTACTCCGGATTTGAAAATATTAGCAATGATAATGCTTATGTATACTTAGCTAATCATCGTGATATTGTCCTCGACTCATCAATACTCGGTGTTATTCTTCTAGAACTTCGCCTAAGCACCCCATATATAACCTGGGGAAGCAACCTAATGGTGTCTCAGTTAATTGTTGATTTAGGAAAATCAAATCAAATGATAACAGTTTTCAGAGAGGGGAGTCCAAAAGAGTTACTACAAAACTCGCAACGTCTTTCCAGCTTCATAAGAAAATCAATATTGGAAACGAAAAAACCTGTTTGGATAGCCCATGGAAAAGGAAGAGCAAAAAAAGGGTTTGACAAAACTGATGTTAGTATTCTTAAAATGTTGACATTATCAGGAGATACTGATATTGTAACTAAACTCATTGAACTTAACATCACCCCATCAACTATCAGCTACGAATGGGAGCCATGTGATGCCATGAAAGTAAAGGAGATATATTTGTCGAGCGACAATACTTATGTAAAAAGCAAAGACGAAGATTTCAATAGTATCCTTGGTGGACTAATCGGCGATAAAGGCAGAATTCATATTTCAATGGGGAAACCAATTAACGAAGAAATCAAGAAAATTGACTTAAGCCAAATTAATAATAACGAGTTTGTTAGTAAAGTAGCAGAACTGGTTGACAAACAAATTCATACAAATTATAAATTATGGCCATCAAATTATTTGGCTTACGATTTATTATATAATTCATCTGGATATTCTGATAAATATACTGATGATACAAAAGTTAAATTAGAGAATAGATACAATAAAACGGCCGAATTAACTCAACATAACAATAAAGAAATCCGCGATCTATTTTTAGTACTTTATGCAAATCCTGTAATAAATAAGTTGAACTATTCATCGCAATAAAATTCATGAAATTAACAGACATAAGTTTGTTCTGATAATTTCTTTTTTTTGATTGATTATAAACTAACAGATGGTAACAATATCAAAAAAACCATTGCTTCCCGAAGATTACAAAAATGTGCTTTTCAAATTTGAAAGCATTAATATTGATAATGATACATTGAACAATGTTGATGGCTGTTTTAATTTCCTTGTTGATTTTGCGAGTAACAAAATTATTTATGGAGTAAATACAGGCTTAGGCCCAATGGCCCAATATCGCATCGAAGATGAAGATCAGCTCGACTTACAATATAATCTAATTCGCAGTCATTCGGCGGGGTCAGGAAAACCTCTTGAGCCAATGTATGTTCGTGCTGCTATGATATCACGACTTAAAAGTCTTTCTCTGGGATATTCAGGTATTCATACCGATGCTATTCAACTTATTGTTGAGTTATTGAATAAAAACATAATACCTTATATTCCTGAACATGGTGGTGTTGGTGCAAGTGGCGATTTAGTTCAACTATCTCACCTAGCACTGGTACTTATAGGTGAGGGAGAAGCTTATTTTAAAGGGACACTTCAGCCCGTAAAAACAATTTTTGAAGAACTTGGGATAACCCCTTTAAAAATTAAATTAAGAGAAGGACTTGGGCTAATAAATGGAACATCCGTAATGTCGGGCATCGGAATTGTTAATATCCTCAATGCAAAACACATTATTAACTGGTCGATATTAGCGTCAGCAATGATTAATGAAATTGTTGAATCGTTTGATGATCACTTTTCAGTTGTTCTCAATAATGTAAAAAAACACAATGGACAACAGTTAGTTGCAAAAGCCATGAGGGATATTGTTACGGATAGCCAGTTAATAAAAAAGCGTGACGACCACCTCTTCAATGGACAGATTTCTGAAAAAATATTTAAACAAAAAATACAGGAGTATTACTCACTAAGGTGTGTACCTCAAATACTTGGGCCTGTTTTTGATACTATTTCAAATGCTGAAAAGGTACTTGTGGATGAAGTTAACTCAGTAAATGATAATCCCGTTGTTGACGCAAACAGCAAACAGGTTTATCACGGCGGGAATTTTCATGGCGACTATGTTTCTTTTGAAATGGACAAACTTAAAATTGCAATTACAAAGCTTTCGATGTTAGCTGAAAGACAGTTAAATTTTTTAATGAATAATAAACTGAATGATATATTGCCCCCCTTTGTAAATCTTGGCATTTTAGGATTAAATTTAGGTATGCAGGGCGCTCAATTTACAGCCACATCCACAGTTGCCGAAAATCAAACCTTATCTAATCCAATGTATGTACACAGTATACCAAGCAACAACGACAATCAGGATATTGTTAGTATGGGTACAAATTCTGCATTATTGACAAAAAAAGTAATTGAAAATACTTTCGAAGTATTAGCAATTGAATTTCTCACAATTATTCAGGCCATTGATTATCTAAAAATTGATACTAAACTTGGCAAACAATCACAATCGGTTTATAAACAACTTCGTGAGCTAGTCCCTATTTTTGTTGATGATACTCCAAAATATAAAGATTTGGAAAGGATTAATTCTTTTTTAAAGCTTAATAATCCATCAATTATATCTTAAACTCAATTTAAATGAAACATGCATTGGTAACAGGAGGATCGGGAGGTATAGGAGGTGCAATATGTATTCGCCTTGCTAGTGGCGGGTACAATGTTATCGTACATTATAATACTAATAAAATAGCAGCTGAAAATATATTAAGTACTATTAAATCAGAAGGTGGTAATGGTGAAATAATTCAGTTTAATGTAAGTAATAATCTTGAAGTTAACAACTCCATAAATAATTGGAAAAAAAATAATCCAGACGAATATATATCGGTACTAGTTAACAATGCCGGCACTTCTAAAGATATGTTGATGGTTTGGATGGAAGAAAATGACTGGAGCAGTGTTATCGATACAAATCTAAATAGCTTCTTCAATACTACATCACCACTTTTAAAAGATATGGTGTTGAATAAATGGGGCAGAATAATAAATATTGTTTCTTTATCTGGAATAAAAGGATTACCTGGCCAAACAAATTATTCTGCTGCAAAAGCAGGTGTTATTGGTGCCACAAAAGCACTAGCGCAAGAAGTTGGTCGTAAAAATATTACGGTTAACGCAGTTGCACCCGGTTATATAGCTACCGAAATGACGAATGCTTTAGATGAGAAGCAACTTAAAAAGCTAATTCCCATAAATAGATTTGGGAAACCCGAAGAAGTAGCTGATCTGGTAGCTTTTCTGGCTGGAGAAAATTCATCATATATTACCGGTGAAGTAATCAATATTAATGGAGGACTTTATACCTAGCAATATGAATAGAGTAGTGATTACAGGAATGGGCATATATTCAACAATTGGATATAATCTGGATGAAGTTACTAATTCATTGTACAACGGAAAATCTGGGATAGTTTTTGATGCAAATAGAAAAGACCTTGGTTTCAGGTCAGCACTAACAGGTAGTATTAACCGCCCAACACTTAAAGGGATATTGTCCAGACGCATGAGAGTTGGCTTGGCAGAACAAGGTGAATATGCCTATATTGCTACCATGGAGGCACTTAAAAATGCTGGTCTTGACCAAGATTATCTTGACTCGAATGAAGTGGGAATACTTTATGGAAACGATAGTTCATCAACTGCTGTGATTGAAGCTGCAGATATAATTAGGAATAAAAAAGATACGATGCTTATTGGTTCAGCATCAATATTCCAATCCATGAATTCAACAGTTTCGATGAACCTCAGCGTTATTCTCAAACTAAAGGGAATAAATTTTACCATAAGTGGAGCTTGTGCTAGTGGATCCCACTCAATAGGAATGGGATATTTAATGATTAAACAAGGTTTACAGGACACAATAATTTGTGGCGGCGCACAGGAAATAAATGCTTTGTCGATGTGTAATTTTGATGCCCTTAATGCATTTTCTATTAGAGAAGACTCCCCTACTAAAGCTTCCAGGCCATTTGACAGAGATAGAGATGGCCTTGTACCCAGCGGTGGTGCAGCTACAATTATTATTGAAAGTTATGAATCAGCGGTTAAAAGAGGAGCCCCAATTATCGGAGAAATATTAGGTTATGGGTTCTCTTCTAATGGTGATCATATTTCCGTTCCAAACGTAGATGGCCCAGTTCGATCATTGGAAAAAGCCCTTAAAGATGCGCGATTAAAACCTGATGAAATTGATTACCTAAATGCCCATGCTACCTCAACACCCGTTGGTGATTTAAATGAAGCTAAAGCTATTTATCAGGTTTTTAAACATGGACGAATACCAGTTAGCTCAACAAAGGGAATGACAGGTCATGAAATGTGGATGGGCGGTGCCAGCGAAATTATTTATTCAATGCTTATGGCTCAAAATTCATTTATAGCACCAAATATTAATTTCGAAAACCCTGACGAACATAGTGCCAAACTTAATATTATTGCCGAAACAACAAATCATAAGATTGATACTTTCCTTTCAAACTCGTTTGGATTTGGTGGCACAAACTCAACCTTAATTGTACGTAAATTATAGTTTATCATAATTTCAACCAATTCAACAACCAGAACATCCAATATCTTTAGTTGAATATTCCAAATACATCAAAAATAATTGTTAGTTTTGCGTACTTTTTAACACTATTACAGTTAAGCAATGAGCATAGATGAAGTTAAAGAATTAGTAAATGAATTTCTAATTGAGGAGTTCGAATTGGAGGAATCGCAACTTTTGCCCGATGCATTAATGAAAGATGATCTTGACATTGAAAGCCTTGATTTCGTTGATATAGCTGTAATAATAGAAAAAGAATTTCGGCTAAAGGTTAAAAGCGAAGATATTGAAAAGATTATTAAGCTTGAGGATCTTTACAACTACATATTCGATCATACCCAAAACTAATGTCGTCCTGGAAAGGTAAAACTCGGGGTGGACTGACCGGTTACCGGATTTTCCTTTTTTTATTACAAAACGTCAATATAAATGCAGCATATTTATTGCTCTATTTCGTTGCTCTATATTACGTAATATTCGCACAAAAAGCACGAAAACCAATGTATTATTATTTTAATACAATTATTGGGTTCGGAATTTTAAAATCCATCTACTATCTGTACTTAAACAACTTAACCTTTGGCAAAGTTATAATTGATAAAGTTGTAATGATGGCAGGAATCCCAAACAAATTTACATTCGAATTTGAAGGTGAACAACATCTCCACCAAATGGCAAATAATAATGGAGGACTAATTATTGGAGCACATGTAGGTAATTGGGAAATAGCAGGACACCTACTCGACAGAATAAACAAGCCGGTACACATTGTAATGCTTGATGCTGAGCACAAGAAAATTAAGAATCTTTTGGATAATGTAATGACACAGAAAAAAATGAATGTCATTCCCATAAAGGATGATATGTCACATCTATTCCAAATAAAAGAAGCACTTATTGCCAATGAAATAGTTGCAATTCATGGTGATCGCTTTTTACCTGGCTCAAAAACCATGAGTGTTAATTTCTTAGGAAAAGATGCCCAATTTCCTACCGGGCCTTTCTATATTGCGATGAAATATGGCAAACCTGTAACCTTTGTATCTGCTGTTAAGGAAAATAACAAACATTATCACTTTAAAGCCACTCCTCCCCAAAAATATATTAACTCTAAAAGTTTAATCAATCGAAATAAAATACTTCAAAAGATGATAACTGATTACACACAAGAGCTTGAGTTAACATTAAATAAATATCCAGAGCAGTGGTTTAATTATTACTATTTTTGGAACAAAATTGCATAATTACATGAAAAACTATGGTTCAGACTCTAAGTCAGCACTACAAGCAAAATTTGATGCCCAGAAAATAGCTTTTGCTCCAATAATGTTTCAAGCAGCAAGAGCTCTAAGAAATCTGGGGATTCTTAGATACCTACTTAATAATAAAAGAAAAGGAGCTGAAATTGAAGCAATTGCAAATGAATTGAATCTTTCGGCGTATGGCGTAAAAGTATTACTTGAAGCTGGCATAAGCATTGAGTTGGTAATGGTAAAGGATCAGAAATATTATATTACAAAGACCGGATATTTTATTCTTAGTGATGAGTTAACCAATGTAAACATGGATTTTACTCATGACGTTAACTATCAGGGGATGATGCATCTTGAGGAATCAATTTTAAATGGAAAACCCGAAGGCCTAAAAGTTTTTGGGAAATGGGGCACTGTTTACGAAGCATTATCCGAATTACCATCTCAAGCAAGAAAAAGTTGGTTTGCATTTGATCATTACTATTCCGATTATGCTTTTCCGGAAGTGCTACCATATATATTCAAATCAAGTCCAAAAAAAATCCTTGATGTGGGTGGTAACACAGGTAAATTTTCGATTTACTGTGCTAAGCACAATGAAGATGTTCACATGACAATACTTGACTTACCTGGTCAAATATCAGATGCAACAAAGAATATTAGTGAAGCTGGACTTGAAAGCAGTATATCAACGCATGCATTAAATCTACTTGACAATTCGATTCCATTCCCACTAGGTTATGATGCTATTTGGATGAGTCAATTTCTTGACTGCTTCTCTCAAAAGGAAATACTAGGTTTATTGCTAAGGTCGTATAACGCACTTGATGAAAATGGCTCTCTTTATATCCTTGAAACTTACTGGGATAAACAGGAATTTGAAGCATCAACCTACAGTCTTCATGCAACATCACTTTATTTCACAGCCATCGCCAATGGAAACAGTCAAATGTATCATTCTGAAGATATGATAAAACTCATTGAAAAATCGGGTCTATACGTTGATGAAGCTATCGAAAATATTGGTGTAAGCCATACTCTGTTTATCTGCAAAAAGAGTCAAATAAAATAATTCATGAGTATCATTTGTTTGCCATTGGCAATGCTAATGTAATCTAACCTGAATTAACCTTAATGAATGAATAATACTGTCTAACCGATTGAAAATTGAATTTTCAAAAATTTATAAGTTAATTTTTAACAAGTTCTTATAACTATTTGTATTACATTTGGAATCAACAATCCAAATCAATAACAAATGAAAAAAATCGCAACAATTATTATCCTTTTTAGTCTAATCTATATTCCATACGGATTATATAGCCAGACAAAATGTAAAGTGTTAGTAAAAAACATTTCCGAAACTTACGAGGGAAAATGCAAAAAGGGTCTTGCCAATGGCAAAGGTGTGGCCACAGGTATTGACAAGTACGAAGGTCGATTTAGTAAAGGATATCCTAATGGTTCGGGTACGTATACATGGGCTAATGGATCTGAATATACCGGAGATTGGGAATTTGGACAACGAAGTGGAGAAGGAACATATAGGTTTATATATAATGATAACGACAGTATTATTGATGGTATATGGAAAAATGACAAATATATTGGCCCGATTCCTCCCCCACCAATTGTAATGCTATCGAGAAATGTCCAAAATTACACATTCTCAAAACAAGGAGATAAAAGTACAATGACTATTCAAATTTATATGAACGGTTCCATTAATTCAACCATTCAAGATTTAGTTATAGTTTCATCTAACGGATCATATCAAAATTTGGGTAACGTAATTTCATTTAGCGAAATAATGTATCCAGCTACATTCAAGATAACATATAAAACATGGAATAAGTTACACACTGCAATGCTGGATGTTACTTTTGAATTCAAGATTGTTGGAACTGGTGACTGGTTACTAAAGATTACTAATTGATAAACAATCAATATTTACGGATCAGAACATATTCCTGTAGGATAATATTAATCCAATATAGGGTTCATTGTTAATATTGTAATTATTTCAAATAACAAATCACGACAGACAAAGATTGACACCTTTATGCCTTGCGACATTTTTAGTATCAGTATATTTATCACTTTGGCATAAAAAAACCGTCTCAATTTACACAAGACGGTTTCATATATCAGTGGGCGATGAGGGATTCGAACCCCCGGCCCCCTCGGTGTAAACGAGGTGCTCTGAACCAGCTGAGCTAATCACCCTGATTGCTTTTTTAAAGCGAGTGCAAATATACATCTATTTTAATTCTACAATACAAATTTTGATTTTTTTTTGTGTATTGAAGTAAAAATAAACATACATAAAAATTACATTGCTTTTCCTACATTTGCACATACAAATTCCTGTTTTGAAGTTTCTGAATAATAAAATATGGCTGTTAATAATTCTGATTTTTTTTAATATATCAGGATGTTCAGTAAAAAAACATCTTGCAGAGAATCAGACACTAATAAACAGATACTCAATAAATGTTGTGGGTAAGCATCCAACAATTAGCAATACCGAACTTCGCACATTGGTAAAACCGGATCCGAACAAAAAATTATTCTTCATTAGATTTAAATTATGGGCACATTATCGCTACAAGAATAAGCAAACAAAATTTAACTCATGGCTAAATAAACACTTTGGCGAAGAACCCTCTTTTTACAATGTGGTTACACTTGATAACATAACCCATAAAATGAGTCGCTATTTAAACAATGTTGGGTATTTTAACTCTAAAGTTGAATATTCGACAAAATTTAAAAACAAGGTAGTAAATATTAAATTCACCATTCACCCAAGTGAACCATATCGCATCTCAAATATAAAATATGATATCTCCGATACACTTGTAAAAAGGTTTTTTTATGAAAAAATTAAAAGTACTCTTATTAAGAAGGGTGATATTTATAACGCCTATACTTTTGATGATGAGCGTGACAGAATTACTGAACAATTAAGAAACACGGGCTATTTCTATTTTAACAGAAACTATATTCAATTTGTTTTAGATAGTAATTTGATGAAGCATAAAATGAATGTAGATTTAGTTATTAATAATGTTAAACAGCAAGATATCAGTACTCCTGGCGAGTATTTAGAAGAAATTCACCGTAGGTATTTTATTAATAAGGTAACGGTAATTCCTGAATTTAATCCGAATAATACATTAAATTACGATACTACAATTCATACTATAAATTTTTGGAATGACACCACTAATTACACTTATATCTTCCTCTATAATGACAAGATTCATTTATTACCATCCGCCTTTAATTCGGCCATAAAAATAAAGCCAGGAACTCCTTATTCGGCAAACAAAGTACAGACTACGTATAGAAAATTATTCAATTACGAAATAATTCAAACAGCCAATATTAGCTTTGACACAACAAATACGCCCACAAGCGAAAAACCAAATCATTTTTTTCTAAACTCACGAATACAACTAAAAGACAGTAAAAGAAACAGGTTTTCTGCCGAAGTTGAAGGCACAAATTCAAGTGGTGATCTTGGGATTAGAGGCAATCTTGTATTTTTAAATAGAAATATTTTTAAGCGTGCTGAAGTATTTCGAATTAGACTAAAGGGAGGGCTGGAAGCTCAAACAATAAGTGAGCCAACTGATGATAACTCAGGACTATTTAACACTTATGAAACTGGTATTGTCGGAACAATCTTCTTTCCCAGATTTTTATCCCCGATTCGTTTAGATAAATTTAATCAGCAATATATCCCAAATACAAATCTGAACTTCGGTTTTAATTATCAACGCAGACCATTATATTCGCGTAATATTACAAACCTTGATATTGGCTATGTGTGGAAGTCGGGCAAAAGTGTAAATCATATCCTAACTCCGATAAATATTAATTATGTTAACATTAATCCAACAGATTATTTTGATTCCATACTTGAATACGAACCCAACAGAAGATTAAGAGAACAATATTCAGATCACATGATAGTTGGACTTAAGTATAGCTATATTTTCAACAATCAAAATATGATGGCTTTGCAACATTTCAATTATTTGCGTGTAAATCTCGAGACATCAGGAAATTTACTTTATGCCATAAATCAAATTGCCGGCACCCCAAAATCCGACAGTGGCTATTATCATGTACTTGGAGTAAGATACTCTCAATTTGTTCGTATGAGTATTGATTTCAGACATTATTACTATTTCTCAAACAAAACAAATAGCCTTGTTACCAGAGTATTATTGGGAGCAGGAATTCCGTTATTAAATTCCGATGAATTGCCATATGAGAAGGGTTTTTATGCAGGTGGTGCAAATGATATGAGAGGATGGTTATTTAAAAGCCTTGGCCCGGGGGGCTATTCAGGCAATACAACTTACGAGAAAGTTGGCGACATACAAATTGAAGGTAATGTTGAGTATCGATTCCCTATTTATAGCTTCTTAAAAGGTGCATTATTTACAGATATCGGAAATATTTGGACCTATGGTAAATCTGAATCATTTCCAGGTGGGCAATTTAATATTGATAAGTTCATCTCAGAACTGGCAATAGATGCAGGATTTGGATTTAGGTTCGATTTTCAGGTTCTTATTTTCAGGATCGATATCGCTACACCATTAAGAAACCCAGCATATCCGATTGCAAATAGATGGCGAATTAAATATATACAACCTGTGGATTTTGTCTGGAATTTTGGAATTGGATATCCATTTTAAGAATTACCAATTATGGATAATATTATCGATAGTGAATATATCAGCAACTCCATAAGCAATAACCTATCATTTATTCCTACTTCCGATCAAACAAAAGTATGTAGTCATCTAGGGGCATTTACTTTAAGCATTAAAGAAAATCCGGTTTACATACTGAAAGGATATGCAGGTACCGGCAAAACTAGTTTGATTAGTGCATATGTAAATACCCTTAAACAGTTAAACACACAATTCGTTTTGCTTGCTCCAACAGGAAGAGCAGCAAAAGTACTAGCCCAGTATACTGGTTTTCAAGCGCACACTGCCCATCGATATATTTATATATTTATGACCAACAAAGATGGTGTAACAAATATTACATTGTCGAGAAACAAGCTCCGAAATTGTGTTTTTATTATCGACGAAGCTTCGATGATTGGTGAGAATAACCAAACAAATAATGTATTTAGTAGAAATAATCTACTGGATGATATTATCCAATTTATATTTTCGCAAAAGGGCAACAAACTAATACTTGTTGGTGATACTGCTCAACTACCCCCAGTGGGAATAGAACTGAGCCCTGCATTGGATCGTGAACATCTTAAACACGCTTACTCAATTACTTCATTTGATTTTGAAATGAAAGAAGTTATGCGACAATCACTTGATTCAGGTATTCTTACTTCCGCCACAATACTCAGAAACAAAATTGAAAATCGTAATACAAAACTTCCTTTTTTTAGCCTCGACACAAATACCACTGACATAACAATTATTAAAGATGCCGGTACTTTTGGAGATTTGTTGATGGAGTCGTTTACTGATAGTGAAATGGATAACGGTATTATTGTTTGCAGATCAAATAAACAGGCAAACATGTATAATAGCGAGATTAGAAATAGAATATTAATGCGTGAATCAGAAATTGAGGCCGGCGATTTGATGATGGTTGTAAAGAATAATTACTTTTGGTTAGACAAGGACTCCAAAGCAGGATTTATTGCCAATGGAGATATCATCAAAATCATTAGATATAAAAAAACTGAGGAGCTTTATGGTTTTCGATTTGCAGATGTAGATGTTCAGATGGTTGACTATCCTGATGAACAAGAGCTAAACGTAAAGATCCTTCTTGATACAATAACCACAAATTCGCCAGGATTATTAGATAAGGATAATAGTAGGCTTTTTGAAACTGTGGAACAGGAATACATGCATTATTCGAATCGACGAACCAGATTAGACAAAATTAAGGCCAACCCATATTTTAATGCACTTCACGTTAAGTTTAGCTATGCCATGACATGTCATAAAACACAAGGTGGACAATGGAAGAATGTTTTTGTAGATAAAGGCTATATTAAGGATGATACTGTTGATGTGGAATATTTACGGTGGCTATATACTGCCACAACCAGAGCAACCAGCAATCTTTTTCTAATTGGATTTGGTGAAGAATATTTTGAAGAAATCGAACAAACTTAATTTAAGATAATAAACCTATTTACACATAAATAGCCACAACGGCCCTCCACAGGCAGGGATTAACAGACCAATGCTTAAAATAATGCGTTTTTCATTTTGTGACATCAAAACGATTTTGTTAAAAATATTTTTTAGCTTTACACTCAGTAATGAGAATTTCATCGATTTTAAAACTAATGATATGAAACTTACCATATTAATGGCAATACTAAGTATTGTATTTTTTAATACTCAAGCCCAAGAGCCTGGATATCAAACATATTCGGCAAATATGATTATTGTAGCTAATGTTGGATCCGAAAATCACGAATGGGAAAATAATAAAATTATGGTTAACCTAAATTATAAAACAGGTAATATAAGAATTGACCTTAAGAATATTGATTTCTATAGTAAAGCATCGCTAGTTGAAGTTAACAACGATACAACATTAAATTCCACAAAGTTTACTTTAAAAGGAATATTACCCATCGAACAGATTATTAATCAAAAAACATACAATCAGGAATATATTACTGAATTACAATTGATAAACGATAATATTGATTTTAGTGTTGAGGTTAATTTAAAGATGAATATTATGCGTACAAGTCAACAATCGGGCAGCTACCGTGTATTTACGCTAATGGGCACTCTTTATAACGATGAAATAAATATACCTGCTTTTAAGGGGTACGAAAATGAGATTGAAATAAGAATTACGTTTAATGCTTTTTGGAATAATTGAAGCACTAACTTTTATTTTTTTTCAATAATACAATAGCTTCGGCTCCAATACCTTCACTGCGACCAGCAAATCCCAACTTATCAGTAGTGGTAGCTTTTACCGATACATTTTCAAATTTCAAATTCAATACAGTTGCTATATTTTTTCGCATCTTAAGTATATGATCAACAATTTTTGGAGATTGTAAGATAATGGTAGAATCAATATTTATAATATTGTAACCTTTTTTGGAAATTAAGTCGAAAACATCAGAAAGTAACTTTATACCCGACAATCCAAGGTTTTTGTTATCTGAATCAGGAAAATGAATACCTATATCTCCTAAAGCTGCAGCTCCCAGTAAAGCATCTGCAATAGCGTGAGTTAAGACATCACCATCAGAAAATCCAAAAATACCAAGGTTTGAATCGATCGTTACCCCACCAAGGATTAGCTTTCTATCAGGCACAAGTTTATGAACATCATAACCTATCCCTATTTTAAGCCTTGACATTATTTTGGTGGTGCCGTGTTCGTATTCGCTTTACCTAAATTAAAGATTAGAGAAAAGCGAAGTGTGTTTTGAAGTGGGTTCTGATCTTGTGTAACAGGAATGAGATACGAGAAATCAAGACCAAAAACATTATAGCGAAGACCTACACCTAAAGTAGCATATTTACGATTTCCTTTTGTAAGATCCTCATAGAAAAAACCACCCCTTAGAGCAAGAATGTCATTATACCAATACTCGGTTCCTACCGAGAAACTAAATTCTCTCATTTCTTCGGAGAAACCACCAGGCGCATCATACCACGATTGAATCATACCACCAATTGTACCTACATTGGGATCCATACCCTTTTCGATGATATACGTGCCATCAGGATTTGTTGAATCGGAATAGATTGGTGGAGTAGGTACCAATAGTTTGTTTATATCAACTTGAAACGATATGGTATTATAATCATCTAAATCCAGAGTAAGTCTGGGTCCAATTCTCAAATTCGTTGGTATAAAATCCTTCTCAATATTTGTTCCTGAGTAAGATATTTTACTTCCAATATTTGAAATATTTATACCCCATGCAAAAGTAGCATCCATTGTTTGAAACCAACTAACATCATCTTCCCAGTACATAGCAATATCAGCTGCTACAGAAGTTCCGGGTTTTGTTTCTACTCCCTGAACAAATTGTCCCTGAGTTAGGTTCGAATAAATAAATCTACCTGCTACAGCTATCGAAAGTTTATCGGTAAGAACACGCGCGTACGTAGCATCAATTGCAAACTCATTTGGTTTATAAGTACCAATTGGATCGCCAACATCATTTGTAAAAGTTATTTCTCCAAGTGAAAAATAACGTAACGTTGTTGCAAACGTTGACATAGGATTAATTCGCTTATAAAATGAAACATATGCCAGATTTATATCATTTACAAGATTTCTTAGCCATGGAGTATATGATAATGCAAATCCCATATCATCAGCAATTTTGGCATACTTAGCCGGATTCCAATGCATCGAATTTGCATCGGCTGATGAAGCTACACCACCATCACCCATACCACCGGCACGTGCATCAGGACCAATCATAAGAAGTGGTACTGCGGTAGTAATGGTATTTAGTTGTTGCCCATTCTTTTCAATTTGAGCGTTAACATTCGAAAATAGAACTGTTGCTATCAATAATATTAAAATCTTCTGTCTCATCTATTTACTTATAATTAAAAAAGGTTGCAAACCTAACGAAATAATTTTATTTATATTATAAATCAATCCCAAAAATGGATGAAGTTGATTCATTAAGTTAATTGTATGTTATAAACGAATAAACTAGGTTATTGTTATTTGTTGATCTTAATTAATTTCTGTTGCTGAATTGTAATATTTCCAAAAGTATCCTCTACCTCTAAAGTATATACATAAACACCTGAATTTATACTGTATCCATCTTTATTTTTACCATCCCAAACAATTGTACCAGTTCCACTTGTACTTGAATTTTCACGATCATCAAGCTCAATTATCAACTTACCATCAAGATTATAAATTCTGATTTTTGCGCTTAGATGCAACCCTTGTTTATTATGACTAAAACTAAACTCCGTATCACCAATAAAAGGATTAGGGAAATTTTTCACTTGCCTGAGACGTATATCTGCGTCATCATCAACAATAAACTCAATTGTATTTTCAGATGAATTATTATATAGATCCCATGCTTTAATTGTAATAGAATGAACACCTTTATTTAAATTAGCAAAGGGATAAACGATACTGCCTGATTTGTATGTGTTTACATCCAATTCAAAACCACTATTCATAATTATCTGGTTTGCATAATCGTTATCAACAATCATAACTATATCTCGTCCAAGCCCATTACCTGTCGTATTAACTCCGTTACTATCACTTATATATGCTAGCATTACCGGGTTATTTGTAACAACATCACCTGATTTAAATGCATTACTATTTAGATAAAGTTCAATATTGGGGCCGATATTATCAATCTCAGCATTTTCATCAATACCACCAATATAAAGCTGATCATAAGCACCCCAGGCATCCTTTAATTCCACAGTATCTATGGCATAATACCTTATTTTACCATAACCATAATTATAGGATATATCTTTGGGCACCATAAATTCAAAATTAAAAGATCCATTCTTTACACTTACTTTTCCATCATATAGTACTTTATCAAACAAAGTAAAGTCCTGGGGATAACTGTTACCATCATTTGCGAGAGTAGTATACTTTGTAGCTTTATCGATAACCTTGGGGAAAACATATCCATTAAAATTTTCATTTTTTTGACCGTTAGCCAGTCTAATCTCACCAGAAACATTCACTATTGATAATGCATGGATGGTATCATTCAATAATTTATTCTCAGTGGTTATTATATTGTAATGCGGATAGGCTAGTGTAAGTGCAGGGTCGCCAAGAAGTACAAAATTCAGGTAATTCTCATCAGATGGTAATTTTGATAATCGAACCAAATCACCAAGTCGTGGAACATTTCCATCACTACTCGACAGTAGATTAGCATATATCCTTCTATTTACAATATAATTAGCATGAGCATAAGCAAGTCGGGTTGTTGTTAATAACCCAATTGCCCCTCCCTTTTTATTAAGATAAACATACTCTCCAGCAGACGTAAATTCGGGGTCATCAAAACGACTAAACTCACATGTGGCTGTTATAATCAACGGCATGTTATTATAATTATCAAATGCATTTATCATTGGTACATCCAACACTAACTCATCCGACCAACCGATTAGCCCACCATGTCCTGTATAGTTAAGTATCAAAGCACCTTCGGCCATTTGCTTATTAATCTTTTTGTTAACATCCGGATAACGAAATCCTCCTGGAACTGTAATCTTATTATAGGCATCAAGGAATATTTTGCTAATTCCCAACCCTTTGTTCAAAGTATCTGCAATATCAATCAAACCTTCTGCCTGCTTAAGATGCAGATTATTATCTCTATCATCGGCCACAAAACAAATATTAGTACGCCAGTCGCCCATAATATCAATGTTGGGGGTAACATAATCCTCTATCTTATCAACCGCAGTAATTGCCTCTTCAACAGTACTTATTGGGAATCTTCCGATACCAATATCGAGTTCGCCGGAAGAAGATGGTCCTTCGTAATCATCGAGCAACCCAAAATAATCATCAGTTACAAACGACCCTGTTTCTCGCAACGACTCCTTCGATTCATATGTGGGAACCAAATTAGTATTACCATGTATTCGGTGCTTATAATCAAATGATGCATCTCCAAAAAGTAATAAATATGCCCTATCACTACCAAAAGCTCCTCTGGTATAAAGCATCCTCATGAAGTTTCTTATTGCACTTATATCCTGCGATCCGGACGAAAATTCATTATAAATCTGTTGTGGACTTATGCATATTGTACTTAAGTTATCATAATTTTGATGAATGATGGCAAGCCGTTCTGCTTCAACCGCAAATTTATCAGGGCGAATAATTACAAAATTAACATTACCTATGGCATGAAGATTTTGGTTTTGAATATCCTCATAAGAAACCGGAGAATAATATTCATCGCCATTAAACATGGTAAACGTCTTTAATGAATCGGTAGGTACTACAAATCTATAGATCCCATTTTCAAAAGTCCCTATTATTTTTCTAGGATTATGGATATCGGTTATATCCCACACAATATCGCCAACAGTTGAATTGGATATTTCAAATTCAGTAATATTTCCCATTGCAGATGCATGTGGATTACTAAATTTCATTTGATTACCTTCGAATACTAACTGTCGCTCCACATTCATTTCGATAAAATCGAGCCATGCTATTGCATTGTCATCATCAGACTGATACTTGATTTTTACGTTAATATCACCATCTTCCACAAAAAATGTTTGATCGGCACTCGATTTTCGTGCAAATATGCCCAATGATGATGTAACAAATCTTATTTTGGTTGAATCAACAATCTTAGTGTCGTTAATAAAGATATCGTAATATGAATCAATACTGGCTCTACCTATTAAGTCGATACTCAAATAAACAGGCTTACTTGTTATTAAATTAGGAAAATGAAATGAAAACACTCTTTCAATAGTATCACCGGTAAATCTCTCACCATACCATTCTTTACCTGATGAAATCATATTCTCATATTCATTCTCATGTACTGAATAATCGGTAAATGAATTAACAAACTGAGTAGGTTCGTTCCCTAATCCATCAAGATTAGCTATTGATTTGGCTGTACCTTTATCAGGTGTGAAAAAATAATATGATGTATCTGAGTAAATATTGGTAACATGATTGTATCTACCCTCAAAAATATTGTACCACCATGTTGTTGGAGCTTGGGCATAAAAAAGTATATAATCATCATTATCAAAAGTTCCATCATCGAAACCCGAAAGCATTATTGAGTTTTCCTGTAGATCATCGAGCCCTAATTTGTTGTTTAATTCAGGAAGTAATCCGGAATATGCACCAAATACACCTAACTTATTTATATCAATTTGTGAAGGCACTAACCCCATATTTTCTATATCAGAATAGGTAAGTTTATGAACACCAGTATTTAATATTCCAAATTTTACCCATGTGCCTGATGCAAGGACTGATTCGCTGGAATAGTCATTTTGAATAGTCTTATTATTATTTGGACCCTCTGATGGTACAAAATCTACCAATAAATTAAACTCGATAAGTTGTAAGATACGTGATTGAGATTCATTCCACCTAAAAGGAAGAACTTGAATGCGAGCTTTTGTCCCTATATAGCTAACCTGATATTCAAACTTGTTACCAATTAAATCATTGTCGGTTAACCTATTTGATAATGATTCGGATAAAGAATCCTGAATTAATTCTTCAATAATTACTTCACATTCGAAATACTCACCCGGAAGGTCAATATCATATGAATATAAAGGGAATGATCCGTATGTATGTAAATTTACAGCTCCTTCAAAAGTAAGATAAGATATCTCACCATGCCTTGTTTCCTGTTTTATCACATAATCATATTGCAGTTTAACAGGAATTGTTACCTGAGCAAGTAGCAGTGTTTGCAACAACAATGCAAAAAATATTAAATAAATTTTTCTCATATATCAACGACAAAAATAACAATCTTATGGTTGGCTTAACCTTGGGCCAGTTTATCTTATATAAATCAGTTTAGACGTATCGGTGGCTTTTGAACCACCTTCATTTTGAACTGTAACTCTGTACACATAAAACCCTCGAGCAATTACACCCCCGCTATCTGTTGTTCCATCCCAAACAATTGGCGCCGAACGATGTCCTTCAGGATTAAGAGTGGTTACAATTTTCTTTATCAGTTTTCCATCAAGTCGAAAAATATCGACACTAACATCTATGGTATTTCCGGATTGATTATGATCGAAAACAAAATTTGTTTTACCCATAAAAGGATTTGGGTAATTCATCAGATTCTCAACAATAACATCCATCGAAGAAACTACAACAAAATCTAAATATGCAATAGAAGAATTATTATACACATCCCAAACCTTTAAACTCAGGCTGTGTTCACCGTCGGGCAGTTCATTGAATGGATAAACAATACTACCCTGATTGTATTTGTTTTGATTTGCTTCGTAATAGTCGTTTAACACAAACGTAAGTAGTTTATCTTCGTTAATCACACTAATAATATCATGTCCAATACCATTGCCAGTTGTATTTATACCACTTGAATCGCTTACAAAAGCTATCAAATTAGGATCTTGATTAGTAATATCGCCCGATCTGAAAGTAGTATCATTAATAAATAAACTAATGTTTGGCCCTTCAGTATCAACTTTTGCATTTTCATCAAATCCTCCAACAATAATATTCTCATAATAACCATTGCCATCGGTTATAGTATCTCTGAAATAATAGCTTATTCTTCCATCACCGTACTTATAGGCTATATCCTTTGGTACCATAAACTCAAATGAAAAATCACCATTAACAATGCTTGCTTTACCCTTAAATATTACACTATTCCTTACATAAAAAGTATAGGGTGCATTTTCATCACCTAATGTTAGAATTTCTGTTTTCTTATCGTATACAGAAGAAAAAATTTCACCATTAAAATCTGTAAGTTTAGTTCCTTCATCATCATTTACAATACCTTCAACTCTAACTAACTGCAATGCTCTTATAGTATCATATTCATCAGGTAAAACAATATGTGAGTTTATTTTAACTGTTTCAGCATTATATTCAGGATATGCCATCTTGCAAGCGGGATCTCCAATTAACACAAACTTTTTGTCGTTTGCTGTTCCATATAATTTGGATCTGCGAATTATATCTCCAAATCTTGGGTATTCACCATCAATTTTTTTGAACATATTATTATTATAGATGGCTTTATTTAGTGCCAAATTCGACCCGGCAAAAGTAGCTCTAGATGTTGTAAACAATGATATTGCACCCCCTTTATCATTTAAAAAAACCAACTCTCCTGCCGATACTCTACTTGGATCATCGTATCTTGTAAATTCGCATGTAGCCGTTATAAATACAGCCAGTTTATCATAGTTTTTCCACGAAATTATATCTGGTATTTGCAAAAATCTCTCATGCCCGAGGCCTATTTCTCCACCATGCCCTGAGTAGTTAAATATCAAAGTCCCTTTTTCAATTCGTTCATTTATTGCTAGGTTTACAGCTGGTGCCGACTGACCACTAGGTGTTGATATTTGTTCATAAGCATCAGCATATATTTTACTTACATTATAAACTTTTTGTGCTGTATCAAATATCGAAGATAGCACTTCAGCATCCTTTAGATGTCGATTAGCATCTCCGTCATCTGCCAAAAAAGTAACTATATTGCGCCATGGAGCCATTACTTTTGAAGTATTAACTGAATAATGAATTGTTTTATCAATTGCTGCTTGTGCTTCAACTTTTGTTCCTACAACAAACCGTCCAATACCTATGTCGACCAAATCATTCTGATACTCTTCTCCTTCCCCATCATCCAAAAATCCATAATAATCATCAGTTGCAATGGATGATACTATATCAAGAGACTTAATAGATTCCCAACATGGTACATAATTAGAATTATCAGGTGTTATATTCTTATAATCGTATGATGCATCTCCAAAAAGAAGCAGATATTTTAATTCTTTGCCTGAGTCACTTGCATCATAAAGCATTTTTGCAAAATCGCGGATAGCTGTAATATCCTGTCCCCCTGATGAAAACTCATTATAAACCTTATCAGTTGAAGTAACCAGTACATTCATATTGCTCCTTGATCGATGAAAATCAGCCAATATCTCAGCCTCAGCAATAAACTCGGGGTAAGCAATTATTAAATAATCGATATTTCGACTACTATGAAGACTTTGGTTTGGAACTTCTTTAACAAACTCCGTTGATAGATATGAATTACCGTTAAACGCAATAAACTCATGTAAAGTTGTTGCATCAGCATTAAAGCTAAGAGTATTTCCTTGATTTGCTGTAACTACTTTGTAAGGATTTACAGGAGTAGTTATATCCCAAATCACTACTTTTTGACTTGCGTTAGAAAGACTATATTGAGCTACATTGGCATTTTCGATGTTTTTCCTAAAGATCATTTGATCGTCAGCAAAACTAAGAGACCGTTGCACATTTACCTCGAAATAATCTAAATATCCTACTGAAGTACTAGAACTTCGTGTAAATGTAGTGTTAATAAGAAGTTGATCACTTGTTGGCGAAAACATAAATTCAGTATTCGCCCCTTTAGCATACTCATATCTATTACCAGTGCTCAATGGCTGAATGCTTACTATTTTCTCAGATTGACCATTAATTGTAAACTTAAAAGCATTGGATGAGTATGCACGAGATGCAAAAGAAGCTCTGAAATTAGCATTCTCTACATTTTTAATTGTATTTGGAAAGTCGTAAACAAAATCATATTCAGTAATATAATCATATATTTCACCAAACCATGTTCGTCCAATACCTGCTATATTACGTTCATCAATTTCATGCACTGCATAATCGGTAAAACTAGAAATTTCAATATCGGGAGACCCAACCGGAGGTTGTCCATTCTCAATTCTTTTGGCAGCATAATCAACCGCAGTTATAAAATAGTAAGAAAAATCCCTGTAATAATTGGTTTTGTGATGAAATGCATTACTTGATTGATTGTACTCCCATACAACCGGACCCTCGCCATAAAATAATATATAGTCGCCGTTATCAAAACTACCATCATCGCCACCAACAATTTCTATTGGGTTTTCATACAAATCGTCATAACGGAAATCATCATTTTTCTCTGGAAGCAATCCTCCTCCATTTCCAAAAACCGCAATTTTTGAAGGATGTACATCAACGTTGTAACCCATTGCTGATAGCTCCTCATAAGTTACCTTATAAATACCACTTTTATTAAGCCTTATTTTATACCAGCTTCCATTATTCAACACACTTGAAGTAGCATATTCTTTCTGATTGCCCGATGTTTCCAGTATATCTTCCACATCTACAATAATCTCAAATTCAACAAGTTTATCATAACTAAGTGTGCTCGGATTCCACTTTATTGGTATAAATTCAAATTGAGCCAATGGTTCTTTTCTGGAAGTAGTAATTCGAGCATTAATATTTATATATGTGCTATTGTAGCCGTTGTTAATTAATAACTTTTCTTCATCAGATGTAGCACTAATATATTTTTCATTTACTAAAGAAACATGTATATTTGCACTTGATGTATGTATAGGTATATTTGAGAAAAAAATTGGTAATCCATTTGTTTCATAATAAACGGCACCATCAAACGACAGTCGTTCGGTAAATGAGCTACTATCACCAACTCTCTGAATACCTGTCCAATTAATTTTAGAATTAAAATCATACGGAAGACAAATACCTGCCGTAGAGACAATCAAAAATAATAAAATCAAAGAGAATTTTCGATGGGACATAATCTTGAAATTTTAAGCCAAAAGTAATATTAATGGCTGTATATTGTTTATTTGCTTTAATAACGAATACAAAACTGTTTTATTTTATCAGATTATTAATCCTTTACATTTAAGAAAAATTTAACATACAGCATATTTATTAAAGAAAAAGATCGTATAATTGTGCACTCAAAACTAGAACCAATATTATTGTACTAAATGAGGACAAAAAACTGTTTTGTTATAATTGTACTATTACTTACAATGTGGAATGTAGCCAAGGCTCAGGATCCAGAGTTTTCGCAGTACTATGCGAATCCTTTGTATCTTAATCCTGCCTATGCTGGTTCAACAGAATGTGGAAGGTTGGGTCTAAACTACAGAAATCAATATCCTTCTTTGGCGCATGCATATGTAACATATAATTTGAGTTACGACCAAAATTTACCCGGAATTAATAGTGGTTTTGGAATACTTGTTATGAACGATGCTCAAGGAGATGGAGGTTTAGTTAGAACTTCTGCTGCTGCATATTATTCATATAATCTAAGGGTGAGTAACGATATGAGTGTTCGGTTTGGAGTTAAAGGAGCATATTATCAAGAGAAACTAAATTGGGAAAAATTCATATTTGCAAGTCAAATTGACCCAACTACTGGAAATATTAATCCTAATTCAGGAGAATCACCCCCATCTAAGGACAATATTACTGCCGTGGATTTTGCCGCCGGTGCCGTCTTTAGTCATACAGATAAATTTTTTGTTGGACTTGCAGTTGATCATTTAACTCAACCATCATTGTCATTTTATGATAATAATGACAGTAAGTTACCCATGAAAATTACAATTAATGGTGGAGTAAATATTAACGCTACAAGCGGAGGATTGGGAAATTTTGGAGGAAGCGATATTATAATTCAGCCAAATATCTTGTACATGCAACAAGAAAATTTCCATCAACTTAGTGCCGGTTTATATGTTAACAAGTATCCCTTCGTATTAGGCACTTGGTTTAGGCATAATTTTCAAAACCCTGACGCCGTAGTTGCCTTACTTGGAATAACTTACAACAATTTAAGAATAGGCTATAGTTACGATTTTACCGTTTCACAAATTGGAGGTAAAGCGGGTGGAGCACACGAAATTTCATTTGCATGGGACTTTTGTTTATATAAAGAGTCGGCAAGAAGACAAATTAGGGCAATAAAATCACCATCATTTTAGTTATAAGAAAGAATTAAACAAAATAGAATCAAAGATGTTCAAAAA
>JABMPH010000007.1 GCA_013203805.1 Bacteroidota bacterium
CTCTTGGAGTATCGCAAGGCTCACATAATTGAAATCTCTCATAGTAAAATTTTTTTGAAGGATCGTTAAGAGTAGCTTCTGTAGATATTAATAAATAGGGTAAATAAATTATAAAACAGATAACTATTCCAATGATTAATCCCTTTAACCAAAATTTCATAGATTAATATAGATTCTTCTTTATATAAAAGTATTACGAGTTGTGGACAGTAGCCGGAGAGATTTAGAAAATTGATTTTTATTTCTACTAACGTTCGCGGTTTAATAACCCGAAGGGCTCGAGTGGAACGTGGCTTGAGTTTAAATCTGTGGGGAAAAGAAAATTCGTTTGTTATCGTTCTTTAAAATCTCTTGTTGGAAATGGTACGTTTTGTCGCAGTTTTAGGGCGTGGAGAAACTCATTTACTCTTTGGCATTATTGTTAGTAATCCCTTATAGTTTTACTTAGAATCGGCGAATTCTCTCATCACGGGTTATAAAAGAATCGAGTAGTGCCTTGTAAACATCTCTGCCCACTTCTGAAAATCCAATCCTTGGTGAGGAAGGGGCTCTAAGCGTAGAGGGATCATCCTTAAATGTTGCTATTCCAATCTCCACATACGGTACCCTAACATGCTTACACAGGTAATCACCATCACGAATAATTTCTACTAAGGGAATCTGGGATAGATTAATTTGATCAAGATGTTCTATTACTTCCTCTTCATTTAAACCTGTATCCCGGGTTATCCGCAATAGATCTGCAGGATATGAGAGGGTTCTAAATCTTCCCTGTAGTCCAATTGATAAAAGGCATTCTTTTACTGATCCTACATCTTTGTAATTTGCAGGATGACAGCCAAAACAACCATAACTCTGGACCAATCTAAGGTTTTTATATGATTCTAGGTAGGTGCTAGCACGATCCTCTAACTTGTATTTTGTTATATCTTTCATTTTATTTTTCCTCGAGATAATTACCCTATAGTAGTTACAGATGGAAGATATTTATGTCTTACTGCGAGTATACATAATTGAATTAGTTAAATTTATAAAGATAACTAACTATGTTCTGATATGCCAAAAGAAAGTCCACTACGGTCAAGGCTACTTGATGAGAAAGATAAGAAAATCTTAATGATGCTACAGGAAAATGGAAGAGCTCAACTTAAGGAGATTTCTAAAAAAGTCAATATAGGAATTGATTCAGTACACAAAAGAATTAAGGAAATGATTAAAAAAAATATTTTCAAATCGACTATTTTAATTGATCCTCGAGCAATCGGTTATCCCCTAGTTGCAGATATAAAAATCAAATTAAAAAATGTGTCTGACGAAGAAAGAAACAAGTTTATTAAATATCTTCAAAATCACAAAAGGTGTACAGAGCTCCTATCAGTAATGGGAGATTTTGATTTTACTTGCGTATTAATTGCTAAAGATAGCAATGAATTTGAAGAGTTGTCAACGCAAATTAGGCAAGAATTCAAAGAACTAATTCTGGAGTGGAAAGGTATTCTGGTTCTTAAGACCTACAAGTTTGAAGAGTATGATTTAGAATAGTATAGTTCTAAACTCAATTCTATTTGGAGGAAGTGGTTGTGGGATGGCCAAGTCGTGGAGATTTTAACTCGTCGAATTTTCTGAGGCGCAACTCTTTAAGGTAGCAGATTTCAATTTGGTGAGTGAAACGGAACGCTTTTGAACGTAGATTAAGTGCAATTTTGCATATATATAATCACTTTTTTTATCCTATTTTACGCATAATTGTTATAATATTTAATTGGAAAAGTTCTATTATGGATTATATTATTTTTGTGTAAAATCGGTTTTTAAGTATTTGTATTGTTTGTGATATCTTTCTAGAAGGTGGAGGTGTTTTGGAGGTTTTGGTTTTTTTTGAAATGGCTACTATGAGTAAAGATGGTAAATATATTTATAAACAATGTACTATAACCAATAAATATGCGAATAGGAGTAACATCGGAAAATAAATTAAAGGTAGATGCTGTAAGAAAAGCGTACTCATCACTGAATTTGCCAATTGAAGTGATTGGATATTCTGCAGAGTCAGGTGTGGGAGAACAACCCCTGAATGAACAAACTTTGGAAGGTGCTAGAAATAGAATTTTAGATGTAAGATCAAGAGTTCCTTATCTTGATAGGATTATTTCTATTGAAAATGGCATTTTTAGAGAGGGGAAAAAATGGCTAGATAAAGCGGTTATTGTAATTTATGATCTATCTACTAATAATGAATATCTTGCCTATTCAGACTCTATTGTCTTTCCAGATAAATATGTTGAAAGAGCAAGAAAAAGTGGCTTTCAAACTACTACTGTTTGTCATGTGATGCTAGAAGCAGGCTATATTGCAAATTTGCAAGATCCACATTTCACTATTTCCGGTACCTCAAGACAGGTTTATCTTGAAAAAACGGTTCTAGAACTAGTTGAACGAATAGAACAATAATATTATTTAGTACAACACTCAACACTATCTGGGGTGGGTGGTCGGGGGTTTAATGCTCATCGTGATTGCGTATAACGTTCGCGATTAAAACTAGTTTTAATTAGGATGAGCCGAAGGCGAATGTTTTAATCGCTGTTAGACGCCCCGTGAGAGTCGAGCAAATTCGAAGAATTTGTGAAGAAGTAAATAAAACTTCGATTGAGAAAACTTATAAGTTCAAATGTTATATTAATTATATGACAATCCTATCAATATTGGCGATAATATTTGGACTTGGAGAAGGACTATTTAATATTCCTCAAGCCAGGAAAATATTCAAAAGAAAAAGTGCAAAAGATCTATCAATCTTTACTTACTCATTTCAAATCGTTTCAGTGATTGTTTGGCTATTCTATGGATTTGAAATAGGAGATCTTCCAATTATAGCTAGTAATATTTTTGCAACTTTCACATTGGCAATAGTGATATTTGGCTGGTTCTTATACGGGCGAGAAAAAAAGTAAGGATTTATTCGAGAAGTTTTATTTATTGCGTATAACTATTGCGCATAAGGAAAGTCGCGAAGCGATTCGGATGGAATGTAATGGAGTGATTAAACCGCTGTTCACAGAAGTTTTAATTTTTCTTTTAAGGGTGGGGGAGGAGGTGGTACACTGATGACCATAAAATAATGAGAGATTGCCCGACTTTTTTGCTTTTTTTTTTAAAAACAGAAGATGAAGCAATCTTTTGAGGGGGGTGGAAAAATAGATATTTTAAGATAAAATCTTAGATATTTTCTGTTGTATCCACAACACTAATAAAACAATCTTGATTATAAGTAGCCATTAATTTTGTTGTATGTATTCCATACAATGATGTTGGTTCTATACCATACATTAAATAATTAGGAGCAGTATTTAGGGTTCTGCATATTTTATCAAGATTTTTTAAAGTAACTTCTTTTCCAGTCTTAATTATTCGACATATTTGTGGGAGAGATATTCCTGTTGATTCTGAGAGAGTTTTTCGACTTCCTCCTCGTTCTGCACGAGCGTGACGGGCGCGGGGATTTGCCCCATCGTGCCTTCGACTTCCGGATGGCCCGCGTGTCCGATCAGGATCAGCTTGCGGCCCTGGCCGACGTAGCGCTTGCCCTGATTGTGCAC
>JABMPH010000072.1 GCA_013203805.1 Bacteroidota bacterium
AGATATAGGTTTGTAACGAGGATGAAATCTTGATCACAGCAATTATGAAATGCATTACAAATACATTTGGAAATACGTCCTCGTTGCAAACGAGGACGAGAAATAACGAGATATATGGCTAGTCTTTCAAATGTTCATATAGAAAATCGGTCATCTTATTAAACAAATGATAACGTGTATTACCACCATAGATACTATGATTTTTATTTGGATAAAGCATGAAATCAAACTGCTTATCGGCCTTCACCAATGCTGAAAATAAATCCATTGAGTTTTGTGGATGAACATTATCATCAGCGTTACCATGCACAAGCAGATAGTTCCCCGTCAATTTATCTACATGATTAATTGGAGAATTGTTATCATAACCATCAGGGTTCTCCTGTGGTGTACGCATAAACCTTTCGGTGTAAATATTATCATAATACCTCCAGTTGGTAACCGGGGCAACAGCTATTGCAGTATTGAAATAATCAGCTCCCTGAAATAATGCATTACTCGACATAAACCCGCCATAGCTCCAGCCAAAAATTCCAATCCTATCCTTATTAACATATGGAAGGCTTCCTAAATACTTAGCAGTTTCTATATAATCAAGGGTTTCATATTTACCGAGTTCCAGGTAAGTCATCTTTTTAAACACTTCACCACGGGCACCTGTGCCGCGGTTATCCACCGACATAACAATAATTCCATTTTCGGCAAGCATTTCATACCACATATAATTAAACCCACCCCACGAATTTCTTACTTCCTGCGAGCCCGGTCCGCCATAAATAGATAATAAAACAGGATATTTTTTTTCCGGATCAAAATCATATGGTAATATTTTCCATGCGTTTAGTTCAACTTGTGAACCATCGGGCATTGTTATTTCTGGGGTGGTAAACTTAAAAAATTCAGGTTTACTGATACTATAATGTGAGAGCTTTTCTTTTAGGGCAGCATTATCTTCGATAACCCTGACTTCTTTTCCATTAGACATTACTACTGTGTAAACAGGAGGAACACCAGAAGCCGAATAATTATTAATATAGTATTTGAAATTCTTACTAAATGATGCATTATTTGTACCGTCCTGTCTGGATATTTTAGTTTTCTTTCCTTTAATACTTACCTTATATATATCTCGATTCAATGGCGATGATTCAGCACTTTGATAATATAAGAACCCAACTGTTTCATCCCATCCATAAATTTCAGTTACGTCCCAATTACCTGAAGTCAATTGTCGTTGCACCTTTCCATTCATATTATATAAGTAAATATGATTGTATCCATCTTTTTCGGAAGTTATCAAGAACTCCTTATTATTAGACAAAAAAGTAAGATTATCGGTAATATCTATATAATAATCATTGTCTTCACTATACATTATACGACTATTCCCAACTATTGCATCAGCAAGGAGGATATCCAAGTGATTTTGAAGCCGGTTAAGGCGCTGAATTGAAAGCACGTTTGGGTCTTTGGTCCATTTTATTCTCGGGATATATTGATCGGTTTCTTCACCAACATCCATCTTAGTGGCAACTCCACTCTCGAGGTTATATACAAAAATCTCAACAGTAGAGTTATCCTCCCCAGCTTTTGGGTACTTATAGGTTTCCCACTTAGGATAAAGCTCACCGTAATACTCAAGTGTGTACTCTTTAACCTTACTTTCATCAAAGCGATAGTAAGCAATATTATTACCATCAGGCGACCAATTGAATCCCTTTGTGAAACCAAATTCTTCTTCATAAACCCAGTCGCATGTACCATTAATTATATGATTTTTCTGCCCATCCGTGGTTATCTGTTTTTCTTCCCCGGTAATAAGGTTAACAATAAAAATATCGTTATCTCTAACAAAAGCTACTTTATCACTCTGGGGTGAAAAATCAGCCAAAGATTGCTTCCCTCCTTTTGATAATTGAGTTAACTCCTTAGTTTTCACATCCCATATATAATAATCTGCTTTGGAAGAGTGACGATAAATTGATTCACTCTCAGTAGGAAAAAGAAATTTATTTTCATCACTATTCATACTATATGAACCAATCCTGATTGGATTTTCACTATCCTTCACCATCAGGTCATTTTTATTAACAAGAGTTGATATTGAGTCACCTGACTTATAATCATAAATTACTATTGAACCCTTCTTAATCATGGTATATTCTTTACCATTTTTCAAGGAGTTTACTCCTCTAACTGATTTGGCCATGAATTTATAATCAGTCCAAATTTCCTTAAGTGTTATACTTTTCAGTGTGTCCTGCCCAAATACTGAAGTACTTAGTATTGCTAATAATATTAATATTGATAATCCTGATTTTTGCATCTTACTTTTTTTGTGGCCAAAGATAGTTATTTGTAATAAGAGGGTAAAAAAGATAAAGATAAATATATATTTTTGCGATATTATTGGGATGTTAGCTCAGTTGGTTTAGAGCACATGCTCGACAAGCATGGGGTCACCAGTTCGACTCTGGTACGTCCCACCAAAGTAGGGATTATTGTGAAATAGTATTATTATCTTCAGTTATACAGAAATTAAAGAAACGTAAATCTTCACAAACAAAATTTTGGATTCTTTTATTAGTTACGTAAAATATTAGTACCTTTATTTCCGATTCTCTTAACAAGAATATAATTCCAATAGTGGGATTATTTTAGTTGCAGTAATTAATCGTATCTATCTATATATATATTATTTATGTTTTTTGGCTCAGTATTTGAGTTATAAATAATAAATAAGGACTAACAGTTTAACTAAATAATTTAGTACCATGAAAATCAAAATCTACACCATTGCATTTTTGTTCGCAATCAGCCTATTCTTTGCTTCTTGTCATAAAGATAAAACCAATAACAATCCCGATAATAATATTGATAACTTCCTTGAATTAAAGGTTAGTGAATCTTTTGATTTTGAGAGTTTCTCAAACTTAGAAACCGATATTAAATTGGCCAGCACCAAAGCAACGGGTGTTGAGATAATTCAAATATACGATGCCCACCCGGCAAATGGAGGAAAAATAATACTAACAGGATCAGTTAATGAAAGTGGAGAATTCAAACTACCGGTTCGAATTGCTTCACGACTATCAGAAGTTTACGTAGGTAAACTTTCGTCATCGGGAACAAATGAATTTGTGGCTGCTCAGGTGAGTAATTCTAAAATTAAAGTTGATTTTTCAAATACTAATAAATCAGTAGCAGATAATGACCCATGTACAACGGGTTGCACAACCACTGCCACCGGAACTTATAATAGTAATTATACCATCACATCAGGGCAAATTGTATGTGTTGATGAGGGAACTTCTGCAACATTTAAAAAATTACATATTGACGCAGGTGGAACATTACGGGTTTGCGGAAACGTAACTGTTATAAATTATCAAGGTGGCAGCGGCGATGGATTATTGTTAGTCAACTCAACTGGTACAGTTACTCTGCCTAACTATAGTGTCGATTTAGCTGTTGAAAACTATGGTAATCTGAATTTCTCCGGCAATGGAACAATCAGTGTGAATGGAAGCATTCAAAATTGGGGAGATATTTCATCATCAATAAAAATGCTTCTTAAAGGATCAATGACTAACAATGGAAATTTTAGCATATCGAAAGATTTTGAAATCAATCCTGATGCTACATTAATTAATAACTGTCAGTTTTACACTACTCATAATGATGATTTTAAACAATCGGGTTATTTTGAAAATAATGGCTATTTGAGTGTTGATGGTGAGTTAGACTTAACCGGATCTGGAAATAAAAAAACTACTTTAGGCATTGGTAGCTTAATAGATACTGAAGAATTTAAAATTGAAGGAGAAATCGTTGGACCAGCATCACAAGGTGCTCAAATCACTGCAACAGACGACAGCCAAACTTCCGGAGGGTCAAGTATCACTGGTCATGTCGATCTTTGGGTAAAAGGGAATAATGACATTCAACCTAACAATGGCACCAAAGGAGATGATGTTACTTATCATGCCTACACAATTACAGCTCCGAGCTGTGGTACATATACTGCACCTTCAATTACCAGTTCATTACAACTTGGCGGGTTAGTTAATCAGGCAATTACTCCTTATGTAATTACAGCCAGTGGAACAGAACCAATTACATATACAATAGTAGGAACACTTCCCGCAGGATTAACTTATAATGCCAGCACTCATACTATTAGTGGTATACCTACAGCAGCAGGAACTGTTAATATTGAAATGACTGCAACTAATTTTATGGGTTCTGATACTAAAACACTTGTTATTAACATAACACAGCCTACAGCACCACCGGTAATTACAAGTTCTCTAACTGGGAACACAACGGTATTGGAAGATTATACCTATCAAGTAACAGGAACAGGTGAACCAACTATAACATACAATGCTACAAATCTACCTGATGGATTAACATTTAATAGTACAACTAATCAAATAACCGGTAACCCAACAACTGCCGGAACCTATAATATAAACTTATCGGCCACAAATGGGGGGGGTACAACAACCGAAATATTGGTATTAACTGTTGGAACTCCACCAACTATCACAAACGGATTAACAGCCACAGGAACAGCAGGTGTGCAGTTTAATACGTTCGATGTTACAGCTACAGGATCACCAACAATTATATATTCGGCAGCAAGTGTTCCTGCAGGGTTAACATTTAATCCTGCCACCCAAACTATAAATGGTACGCCACTTTATCCAGGTGTTTATGATGTTATTCTAACAGCTACAAATGATTACGGTACTGATACAAAAACTCTTGTTATCACAATCGGAGAAGGTCTTGTACCTCCTGATATTACAAGTTCATTAGCAGAAACTGGCATGAAAGATTTTCCATATACTTACACTATCACTGCTGATGGTTCTGTGCCAATGACATTTACCGTTTCCGAAGGTGATCTACCTGCTGGGTTAACATTTAATGGTAATGGATTTAGTGGTATACCTACTGAAACAGGTACATTTAATATTACCCTAACTGCAACAAATGACGCCGGTACTGATTCGGAACTACTTGTACTCACAATAGGAACAGGTGGCGGTACAGATACAGATGGTGATGGTATCCCGGATAATTTAGATGCTTACCCAACTGACCCAACACGTGCTTTCAATTCATACTACCCAAATGAAACTGATTATGGAAGTTTCGCCTTTGAGGATTTATGGCCTGGATATGGTGATTACGATTTTAATGATTTAGTTGTAAACTTCAATTACAAAATTGTTACCAATGCACAAAATGAAACTGTAGATGTAATTACAAAATTTCAAATTATGGCTGCCGGAGCATCACAAAATAATGGATTTGGTATTGAATTTGATGCCCCATCTTCATCTGTTGGTAGCGTAACCGGTTGTATGAAGTTTGGAAATGCAGTACAAATTGATCCTAAAGGATTCGAAGTTGGACATACAAATACTACAGTTATTATTCCATTTGATGCAATAACTAATATTATGGAAGGTGGTATAGTAAATACTGTTCCTGGTGGAAATTACGTGCAAACAACTGTTAATACTGTAACTACTCATTTTGATATTCCTCAAGCTTCAATTGGCACACCTCCTTTTAATCCGTTTATCTTTGTTGATCAAACAAGAGGTTATGAGGTTCATCTAAAAAACCAACCACCTACGGAACTTGTTGACCCAGATTATTTTGATACTTACCATGATGCCTCAAATCCTGAAGCAGGAACATATTATGTAAGTGAAACTGGTTTACCATGGGGTATAGAAGTCCCTGTAAACTTCAATTACCCAATCGAAAAGGCTGACATCCTTACTGCACACCTTAAATTTGCTGCATGGGCGCAGTCGGCAGGTGTTGAGTATCCAAATTGGTACTTGGATAATGCAGGATATCGTAATGCGGCTAATATTTATGTAGTTCCATAGTTAACAGGAAAATAATAATACATTCATTAAAAATCCCGTAGTTCACTGAATTACGGGATTTTTTATTGCTTGAAGAATGAGCTAAGGGCGAAGACAGAAGTTAGAAGTCAGAAGACCGAAGTCCGAAGTCCGAAGCTGAAAGGAATTTACAACTCACATTTTCACATGCAAGTCAAATGTTTCAAGTTCGAATAAAGCTTATTGAAGTTTGCTAAAGCGCTTTTTGATTCTTGTTTCTATGCTACTCATCCATTGTAGGTTGTGGTTTATAAATCTGGCGGAACCTTACATTATTTTCCAACCACTGATCCTGCTCCCACAGTAAATGAAGAATACTTTCTTTGGCACGATATCCATGACTTTCTTTAGGTAGTATAACTAACCTCACAGTACCACCTAACCCTTTAAGAGCATTAAAATAGCGCTCACTTTGCATTGGATATGTTCCTGAATTATTATCGGCTTCACCATGGATGAGAAGTAATGGCGTTTTCATCTTATCGGCATGCATAAATGGCGACATATTATAATATACCTCAGGTGCATCCCAATATGAACGCTCCTCACTTTGAAAACCAAATGGTGTTAAGGTACGGTTATACGCCCCACTTCGAGCTATACCTGCAGCAAAAAGATCACAGTGAGATAGTAAATTAGCTACCATAAATGCACCATAGCTATGACCCCCAACAGCAACCCTGTATCTATCAATGTAACCCAAACTATCAACAGCATCAATGGCAGCTTTAGCATTTGCCACCAATTGTTTACGAAATGAATCATTGGGCTCCGCAACACCTTCTCCAACTATGGGAAAGGCAGCATTATCAAGTATTACATAACCTTTTGTAAGCCAGTAAACAGGTGAGCCATAATAGGGATAGGTAAACCTGTTAGGGTTCGAAGTATTTTGTGCGGCATTCGATTTATCCTTAAATTCACGCGGATAAGCCCACAGTATCATGGGCATTTTTTCCTTCAATTCCATGTTGTAGCCAACTGGTAAATATAAGGTTCCGGATAATTCCAAACCATCATCACGTTTATAGGTAATTACTTCTTTATAAACATTTTGAATACGTTTAAAAGGATTTTCAAAATTTGTAATCTGATTCAAACTATTTTCTTTCAAATCCCTGAAATAATAATTTGGATATTCACTCTGTGATTCAATCCTAACTAGTAACTTATCAGTTTCAGGATTATATTCTCTTAAGCTTTCTAATTTATTTTTATAATCAGACTGATAGAGACGTTTCTTTTCCTGAGTTATTAAATCTATTTTATCAACAAAAGGGAATTGGCCTTCATCTGAAAAGCCTTCACCAATTAAGTATGCAGAATTTTCCTCCAAAGCCAGTACATCGCTACCCATACTATTTCTTTTCGTAACAAAATTTCCAGGATCACCATAACTATCGTCGTAACTTCTATCAAAAATTATAACAGGATCTTGTAAAGAACTGGATGGATTAAAAACATAGCTTTTTGTATTTCGGGTATTCCACCAGTAATCGGAGACAACAGCAATATTATCATTACCCCAATCAATGCCGGAGAAACGATTAATGGTACTAACAATGCTAATTGGATTACCATTAAAAGGAGCCTCCAATTGAAAAACTTCATCGCGATAATCCACCTCTTTTTTTGGATCACCATCATCAAGTGCAACGGCAAATACAAGAGTTGAGGGTTTATCATTTCGCCATCTAAGGCTTCTTCTCCCCTTACGTGTAGCCATAAATCCCTTGGGTAAATCTTCAATTAGTGGTACTTCAAGAACAGTTTCAACCTTTAGTGCATCCTTTGTATAAATTGTTGTGTTTGATGGGAATCTGTAATAAGGCACTAAGTAGGAAAATGGCTTTTCAATGGTTTCAACCATTACGTAATTTCCATCGGGTGAAAACCCAATACTACCATACATTGCACTGCCTAACCAGAGTTCCTTTTTCCCTTCCATCGACACTTTAAAGAGTTCCGATAATGCTAATTGCTCAAAATTATGCTCGTCATTTTTATTTTTAAGCAAATCCTGATAAGTTCTATTTTGAGCCTTCTTTCCATCGCTTACTGAAATTGTTGGTCCTGTTGGAACAGCATTTTTTGTGTCAATCAATTCCTCACGATCTTTGGAAATCATCTTAACCAGTATGTATTTACTATCTTCAAACCAGTTTATTACATCTTTCAAATTTGCATTAACCCTTGCATTTGTACGCTTTGTTACGGTAGCATCTTTTAAATTAAGTACCCAAATACTAACCCCTTCTGTTGTTGTGTTAGTGAATGCTATTTTTTGCTGATCAGGTGACCATGTTAAATTCGCTAATCTGGGAGAAGAAGGTAATCCTGATACAGTAATAACATCACTCTTATTTTTATTAAGTTTTTTGATACTGATATTATTATAATATGTAACCCTGCTTCCTATATTAGTTACCGGATCAATTCTAAGGCCTCCAAGGCGAAGTTCTTCCTGAGATAACTCTTCGATAGTACTATAAGCATCGCGATATAACAGTACCATGTATTCATTATTGTCGCTTATCAATACTGTGGGAGCAAGTTGTACATCAACAAGTTCAAGTATTTCATCTGATGGTTTTTGATATATTATATTTTCCTGAGAAAATAAGTTCAGAATATATATTGAGAAAATCAAAACTAAGATCTGTTTCATAACAAAATTTGTTTTTGAAGAAAAGTGTTAACTAATCTTGAAATTTATATTACTATGATGCTTCAACTTCACATGAATCGCCCATGCAATTGGGTTTTTCTTCGGGTTTTTTAAATATCTTTAAAAATATAAATAAATAATACAATTTACATCCTATACATATTCCAAAAGCAGTTTCAAAATATAGAAGTATCAAGCAGATAATGCATAACTTACACACAGGATCAAAATAGGTAGGATCGTTTACCAGAAATAATGAAAGTATAAAAATAATCATTGATAACCCAAGCCCCAGACTCCAAGCAAATTTTTTCTGAATGGCTCCTATTGGCAATGTGGATTGCTTTCGGACAAATAAATATCCAACGAAAATTGTAGGCGAAAATTTCGGATTAATAAATATCCCAATTAAAAAGTTCAGCATAAGAAATCGAGAAATATATGGAATAACTATAAAATTACGCAGTATGAATCCATTAATAAATGCAATTAAACCCAGCAATAGCATAATTCCGGCACTTGCACGCATTCGTCTTTCATCAAGAACTTTGTATCCTTTACCATCAATAAACTCACCAAAACTAATAGTCGACATATTTGCTTTTTATTTAATTAATATTTTCAATATTCACAATACCGTTTTTGTAAACAAATGCAAATATAGTTCAAAATCAGAATTGTATGTTATAATTTAGGTTACTAATCATTGTGTATAATATATTATTTGTCAACACTTTAATAAAGTGTGTTTTTACTTTGTGTTCACTTTGTGTAATCCTTGGTGATACTTTGTGGTTAATTTTTTACCACGAAGGTACACAAAGTGCTTCACAAAGGCACACAAAGTTACAGACAGTACTGTATGTAAGGAATTTACTATAATTGCCAAATTGTATATATCATACTGATTAGTTACTATTTTAGTTTATAAGAATAACTGACAAACTACTATATTTAACTTAAAAGTTTTTGATAGTACTAAGCATGTTAAATTATAGATTAGAAATCAAATCAAGTTTTTATAATCCCCCCTAAAACGGCGAACACTCAATTGGGCTATTGCTTCTTTGGGTGGGTGCCATAAAGCCTCCTCCTGATTTCTTGCCTATTAATCTTATGTCATCAAACTCAAATACTAAACTTATCTCGTGAGATGGACCGGTGAAGTTATGCATCGCATTGATATTCATCTCGTAAGAATACATAACCTTCATCCTCGATTCTTCGTTAATGGGGATGTTGATACCTACCATGGCTGTGAAGGTTGAGAACTCATCATATTCCAAAGTCTGGTTCTTGTACCATAACCCTAAGTATACATGCGACATGTAAATATTCATCCCCAAGGTGTATAACATCATGCTCGATTGATGCTGTACCATTATGCCGGGGTTTAACTTAAACCCCTGCCTCTTGGAATAATAACCCTGGTCTTCCCTGATGGTTATTATAAAGTCAAGATTGTAAACATACTTTCTGGGTAATTTTGCATTTACCTCGAAAAATGATTGATTGGGAGTGGTTATATGATGTACCGCTGCTCCTAAGGTTCCTTCTAAATCATCATTGCCCTTGAACTGAAAGATTCCTCCAAACGCAAAGTCAGGGAATACTACCTTGTCTCTAGAAGCTCCCGTAAAGGATGTCTGGTATATATTTCCCCACCTTGGGTCTAGTTGATCGGAAAATACCAAATTATCCCAGTTTAACTGCTGGGTGACTATCGACGCCAATGCTCCCAACTGAAAGATCGTGTTCTTACTTATGGGGATGCGTACACTGGGCATTATACCAATGGTGTTGGTCTTTAATACTCCCTTGCCTGCTAAACTCTGATTGGCTATGATGCCTATACCTCCGGCTCCGGGTAAACTCCTCTCCGCTACATCAGCACTGAAACTATAGGTGTGATAGTCCCCCGATAAGCCTGTCCACTGCCTGCGGTAGTTGAGCCTGGCCTTTAATCCCGTGGTTAAACCTACATTGGCAGGATTGTAATATGTGGGATTGTTGTAAAACTGTGAGTAGTCTAAATCCTGTGATTGTAGATTTGATAATGGTAGCAACATTAGTGCCCCTAATACCAATACCGATATCTTTTGCATAAGAGTTGACTTTGCTGTAAGTATAGATGTCATTTGTACCTGTTTTGTACTATTTGTGATTACTGTATTTACAGTGTTTTCTACTTTTTTTTCCATTGTTTTCATTGCCGTGCCTCCTCTCTTTTATCTTATTAATGTTACCGAGCCACTGGTGGCCGTGTTTCCATCGCCATTGTCAGTGCCCTTCCATATCGTCCCATCTTCAAATACCGCACTTACCCTCCATATATAACTACCTGTTGGCATCTCCTTGTTTTCATAGGTGCCATCCCAACCATCAGCTGGTACTCCGTCAACCAGCCTGGTACTCTCAAATACCAGATTACCCCATGCACTGTAAACTTCCAGTCGGTAACTTTTTAAGTTTATGCCCAGGGGCTTGAACTCTCTCAGTTCCACATTGGAATTGGAGGGTATAAAAGCATTGGGTAAGAACAAGTTTGTGAACAGTAGATTATACATCTGATGTACTGTGTCTGGACAGCCATAGTCGTTGTAACTTACCAGCATTATATCATAGTTGCCATCTACCTCATACTGATGGGTTGGATTTTCTTCTGCGCTGCTTTCTCCATTGTCGTAGTCGAAGTCCCAATAATATTCTATGGCATTCTGTGATAGGTTTTGTAAGTATATATTTCCCTGCTGTACAGTATCTACTATGGTAAAGGCCGTCAGTGGGATTGGCCAGATCTCTATATCATGGGATATGGCATCACTACAGTTGTTATCATCTATTATTAGGAGCTGTGGACTATAGGTTCCCATGGCATTATAGATGTGTACCACCTGAATGGACTCAGTAGTGGTATCTACATTTATCCCTGATAGTGGATCTCCATAGTCCCATATCCAATAGGCTATATCTGAACTGTCACT
>JABMPH010000073.1 GCA_013203805.1 Bacteroidota bacterium
ATCCAGTACATCCCTGATTGTAATCGAATGCTCCGCAATTGGATGGAAGCCCAAGTTGATCATGTATTATACATGCAGATGCCGGAGTAATGTAATCGCCACCAGCAGAGCAAAAAATAATATAATCGATGTCTTCTTTTTTAGTGTTACTGGTTTTGAATAGTTTTTCGGCGGCTCGTATTGCCATATCAACAGAAGTTTCACTATCGTCACAAATATGTCGCTGATAAACTCCTGTTAGCCGAGTTAATTCCTTAAGCTTTAATTTTGGAAACTCTTCCTGAAGTGAATGGTTAGTAAGCACTTTTTCAGGATAATAACAGCTAATGTCTTTAATATAGTTTTCCATTGAATTATTGCTTTTTATTCTGTCCCAGTGGCTTCGTTTCTTGGGTTTTCTTCATGTAATAATCGTATTTGCTTTTGTCACCTTTGAATGCGTAATAGCTACTTAGAAGTTTACCTATTGCAGGTTTGCTGCCAAGCTCAAAAGCCTTGCTAAAATATTCCACAGCCGCAATTGTGTCATTTGCATTTATTGCATAGTTGCCAAGATTAATATATGGCATATCACTATTAGGATAGTCTTTAATTATTTTTTCATTTTGCTGAACTGCCTCCAAAGGTTGTTTGTTTAAATAGTATGCATTTGCCAATCGCGACATGCTAACCAATTCACCCTCATCCACTTCTTGCGCTTTTTGAAAGTAAATAATTGCAGAATCGTATTTTTGCTGAAGTTCATATGTATTAGCTAAGTTAAAATATGCGCTTCCATACTCAGGGTTATACTTTAGTGCCTGATTAAAATAATAAGTAGCTTTTGAGAAGTATCGCTGTGCATTGATTTTTTCTTTTTCAGCCTCTTCTGGCTTGTTGAAATTAACATGACTCTGTACCCTTAATCTAGCTTGATTCCCATGTATTTTAGAATAAATAATACCAAGATTATTCCATGCTGAGAAGTGAGTAGAATCGAGTTCCAGAGCCCGTGTATAATGCTTATCGGCCTTGTCGATTATTCCTAAAATAAACTTGTATGGGTTAACCGGTTTCGATAGTTCATGATTAACTCTTTTCATTAATTCGTGAGCAAATAGGTTATTTGCTTTAACAGAATTCCACAGCCGTGGCATATCAGCACCGTATAAGCTATATTGAGTTTTCCATTGTTTATTACGTATGTTTACGTAATACCCGTAAGGAGCCATAATCAATATTATTAATATCGTAACCCAGATTATTCTACTATTTCTTTTTTTTGTTTTTAACAGAGGTATCCCAAATATTGTGAATAACAACCAAATAATAAATATGGCAAAGGATAATGTTGCGAAAAACACAAATCTATCTCCAACAATTCCCGGTACAGGAGCTACAATATTTGCATACATCGACATATTAATAAAGAAGTACAATATTGCAAATGATAGGATATTTTTGTTTTTTATTTTAGCGATTGCAAAAACTAACATAGCCACCAGCACCAACACAGAGACTAGTACCCAAGGATTTCCCCACCCAACAACAGGTATCATATTATACCCATAATAATATAGAAGAGGATACGGAACAAATAACAGTTTTAGGTAGAATCCGAGAATGTATGAGCCTGTACTTAAGTGAAGTAGAAAATTATCCGTTATTATAAGTGGGTTTTCCCACATACTCATCGACCTTGTGGTTTCGGGAAGGAAAAATGCGCTAGCCATTAAAATGCCTCCAACTATCAAAATCGAAATAAGGGTAAAAGTCCCAAGTCTTTTTAATTTGATATCGGTGAAAAAATAAAGAACAAGTGGAAATACTGCCAATTGTGCAATTGCTGTTTCTTTCGAAAGTAGTGCAAAAATAAAGCTAATCATTCCGAATATCACATGTTTAGCTTTATTGGTATCAACCCATCTTACAAATTGCCAAATAGCATAAAATGAAAAAGTAAAATTAAGTAGGACATCTCGATTTTTTAAACTCGCAACCACCTCTGTGTGAGCAGGGTGAGCCATAAACAACATTGTGATAAGAAAAGGAAACCATAGGTTGTATCCTTTTAAAAGTCGTCGTAATACTTTGAACAGTAATATTACTGCCAGTAAATAAAGTAATATATTAATAAAATGGCTGATATATGGATTTATGTCTAGGTTCGATGTAAATTGATATTCGAGTGCAAAACTGGTTCGTACCATTGGCCGATAACCGAAGGCCATTCCATTATTGTCAGCATATAAGGTTGAGAAAATTTCGGGGATACCCTCAATGCCCTTTACTATTTGCGGATTACTTACATTTACATAAAAATCATCCATCGAAAAATGATTGAAAATGGCGCTATAGTAGAATGTAAATGTTGTAACTATTAATATTATCTTAAAGATATTGACCAATTTGGTTTCGCTTATGCTCTTTTTCGAAAGAACCTTGTTTTTTTCTCCCATGACTAACTGTAATTCTTATATCTTTCAATAAAACTTGCTATTGATGCAAAAGTAATGTCTTTAGCTTCAATAAACCCCATATGACCAACATTATCCAATATCAACGCTTCCGATATTCTTGGTAATGAAATTTGTTGGTTAATTTTTTCCAATGGAATCCTTGAATCCTGCTTCCCCACTATAAATAGAATAGGAATTTTTAACTCTTTCAACAACTCAATGTGATCTTTTCTATCACGCATTCCTCTTAATGAAGCGATTATCCCTTCATCTTTTGTTTGCAATGAAACCTTTGTAAGATGTTCAATTTCCACTTTGTATTTTCCCACGTTTGTCTCAGTAAAAAGCAATGGGATAAAACTGCTAATAAATTTAGAGTGATTATTATTAACGATCTCAATTGTTCTGTCTCTGTTCTTTTTTGCCTCACAATCATCAGCGGAAGCCTGTGAGTGAAATAGTACAAGGCCTGATATCTTTTTAGGGAATAATTCTGCGAAAGCAAGTGCAATATAACCTCCCATTGAATGTCCAATAATAATACAAACTGAAACGCACTCTGATAATAGTATTTCGTTTACTACTTCGGCCATTAAATTCATGCTGTGTGTTTCAGATATTGAGCCACTTTTACCAAATCCGGGCAAATCAATTGCAATTACTTGATTTGTTAAACTGAGTTTTTGTGATATATCATTCCAAATTGATAACTCTTCTAGAAAACCATGAAGCAGAACAACAGTACTTCCCGAACCCACAATATTGTAGTAGATCGATGTCCTATTAAAAACCAATTGTTTATTCACTATTTTGTTTTTTGCAAAGATAAACTGAAATGTTGGAAGTGAAAATTGACCTAAAAAGCTATTTTTGTTGTTCAAATAAATTAAAATGGCATTTTCATTTCTTACCGAATATAACGATCCTGATGTTGAAAATTGTACAACATATACTCAAGTAATTAAAAATAGGGAAAAATCGATTACTGATAAAATTGCGTTCCGATTTCTGGAAGATGGTGTGAATGAAAGTGAGTTGCTAACTTACAACCAACTTGGAACAGCAGCAAAGGCAATTGGCAGTCATTTGCAAAAATCGGGGAGTAAGGGAGATACTGTTTTATTAATATTTCAACCCGGCTTATCTTATGTAAAGTCTTTATTTGCTTGCCTTTATACAGGATTTGTTGCCATTCCGGCTTACCCTCCCCGACGCAACAAGGGAATTGATCGTATATTAACAATCTTAAAAGATTCTGGCGCTAATATTTGTTTAACATCAAGGCAGGTTTATTCAGATATTCAACGCAACTTTAAGGATAATAACGAATTCTCAGACTTAAAATGGATAATAGTTGACGATATAAACTTAGTTGATCATGAGACATTTTCGTTTGAGCAATTACATTCGAAAGATCCGGCGATAGTTCAATATACATCAGGGTCTACAGGCAACCCAAAGGGAGTCGTAATAACACAGCAAAACTTGTTGTATAATTCAGAATATATTAGGCAATCCTATGATCATGATAGTAACCTTGTTGGTGTAAATTGGTTGCCAATATTTCACGACATGGGACTTATTGGTACGGTATTGCAACCACCATATGTAGGTGGTACAAGTGTCTTGATGCCTCCCATGGCATTTTTAAAAAATCCTGTAAATTGGCTTAAAGGAATTCAAAAGTATAAGGCTACCACAGTTGGTGGACCAAATTTTACTTATGAATATTGCATTTCAAAGATCTCTGATG
>JABMPH010000008.1 GCA_013203805.1 Bacteroidota bacterium
GCAATAACTTTACCAGCATTTTGGCCGATTACTTTTTTTGGTATTTTGTATGTTGTGAGAATATGATAAAGATTGCCGGCTTTGGAATTTGTTGGTCCAATTTTCTCATATTTTTTAACGCCAAGTTCTGACAAAACAGATTCAATAAAAGAAGAAACCATCTGTTGTTCTTCATGCTCCTTGTTTGACCAGTCAGGTTCTTTATCGTTCGAAACTATTCTTGTCCCAGCCATCGAGTCGCTATAGTAATGGTCATCAATTAGTTTAAATAGTGTTTCTGGCGATGCACCGCACCAAGTACCAACCCCGGGAATATGAAAAAGATTTACAAATGCGCCCCTGTATTTTTTTCTCAGTTCACCAAGAAACTTTGATAGCACTATTTTATTTGTTACAGATTTGCTGATTACCCTGCTAAATACAATTTTCTTTAATTCTTTTGTTTGCACTTTTGAAACAAGATACTCAACTCTGCTTAAGTATTCTTTTTCTGAAATGTTATTATTATCTGATAAATGCGTATCATTATTAATATCAGTACTTTGTAAAAAACTTAACACTTTGTCTAGCTCATCATTTTCTGTTAAAAAAAAATCAGGTTTTATATAATTAGCTAGCCCTGTTTTGGCACTATTAAAGTTGGCAAGTACAAATCCTGTAACTGTATTTATATCAACTATATTTACAATATCCAGAATGTTATTTTTTTGAATTACCAGATCGAAATTCCTTTTTCCGGGAAAGCTGTAAATAGCGAAGGGAAGCCCTTTTTTTATTAATATTTCTGGCAAGTCGAGTATACTAGTTTTCATTTCCGCACAATTAGATTGGTGATTCTGCATGTGGATATTAATAAGCTTTTTTCGTCTCTAATATCAATATTCCACACATGAGTGTTTTTACCTTGATGAATAATTTTACCAGTCGCATGAACGAACCCCTTTTTGGTACTGCCAACATGATTTGCACTCACCTGAGCACCCCGTACTGAATACCGTTTTAAATCAACTAATAATGCCGATCCCAATCCGGCTACTGTTTCAGCTAATGCCAGATTTGCACCGCCATGCAGTATTCCATCTGGTTGAAAAGTTGTTTCATCTACTGGCATTCGAGCTGTTAGTATTCCATCTCCTACTTCTGTATACTCAATATTCAACCGCTCCATTAAGGTGCCGGCATTGAGTTTGTTGAGCTCATTAATAGTGTTGTTTTTTTCATTCATCGCCCTATGATTTTGCATCAAATATGAGTGTAAAAGTAGTAGCAATTTTGTTACTGTCAATTTTCATATTAGCTTTATGGATATTTAAACATAATTGAACGTAGGCAAGCCCGAGGCCGGTACTTTTATCGTAATGATTTTTCCCAAGAATGAATGGTTCATTTATTTCGTCAATTTTTGTTGGATCAATGGTATTCCCTTTGTTAGTAAATGCAATAGCTACTTTGTCTCCATCATCCGATATATTAACAATAATCTTTTCATTTTCGTTGGAATGTTCGATGCCATTCTTTACAATTTCATAAAACGATTTTTGTAAAGATTCGTTATCACCAAGAACTTGTTTAGTTGAGTTATTTTCTATAATAACACTTAGTTTTTTGTTGTTTGCTTCCTCATGAAGTTCATCTATAACTTTTTCAATTATATCAATAACAACTATTGGAGAAAGCTCGAGCTTATCACCCATGGTTTGAAGCTGGGTTATATTAAGTGCCATTTTTGAAAAGTGATCTAAGCGATCAACAGACTCTTTTAGCATCTCCACAAAATCCTTAAGTTCAGGATCTACAATCATTTCATCTAAAAAATATGTTGAACCAACTATCCCATTAAGGGGAGTTCTAATTTCATGACTTATTAGTTGTAGGAAATCATTTTTTGCATTATCCAGATTCTGAAGTTTAATGTTTGCTTTTTCCAATGAAGTATTACTTTGTTGTAATGCTGATTCTCTCTTTTCAACTTCGTTTATCATATGGTTGAAATTGTTTGCAAGCGTACCAATTTCATCATTTCGTTTAATATCTATTTCTTTGCTATAATTTCCCTTTGATATCGCAACAGTAAGATCGCTCAATTTAGAAATTGGCTTGGTAACAATTTTACTTGCGAAATATATTAGTGCAACTATTATACCTATAAATACCGACATATAGAGTATTACTGTATTGATTGACTCATTAACATAAGATTCAGTTTTTGATGTGCTTATTATATTAATGGCCATCCAGTTTGCGCAATTCACTGGAGCATAGAATGCGAAGAAAGTTTCCTCATTAGTAAGGTCTTTTACTATTCCTGAACCTGTTTTCATCATAAGTACTGAATCCAAAATAGAAATGCTGTTTTCTTTCGAATATTTTGGGCTACTAGCTTCATTATAAATGAAGCCTCCAACAATATCTTCTCTTTCAGAATATATGAACAAACTGTCGGTTGTATTTATTATATAAAGATCGGGATCATAATCACCCTCGATCTCTTGTTCCTTTATTAGTAGTAATTTTTTTAAGTCTTTTATTTGAACATCAACAGTAGTTACTCCTGCAAATTTTCCTTCAACGAAAAATGGAGCAGAGTATGTTATCATTAAGGTGTTTGACATACCTTCATCAAAATATGGCGAAGTCCAGATTCCCTTTTTTGTGTTTTTAGGAATTGTCAACCAATCCTGGTTTTTACTAAAATACTGATTATAGTTATTATTGTTGTTATTTAGTTCTACTGTTTTTATCTCATTTTCTTCTCTATAAGCGTACAGAAATGATTTTCTGAGGTCACCTAAAAATGTAGTATCAAAAAAGATGGCGGATCCATAAACCAATGAATCGTACACAATATTTTCAATAATCATTTCATTTGTTTCGCTTACGCCTGGATTAGGAAGTTTTTCGATTTTATTTGCAGTATAATTAGCTAATTCTGCAACATTTGATAATCGAACATTTATCAATGTTGCGTAATTTTCAGTTGAGGTTTCTAGGTTTAACAGGAATCGTTGTTCAACTTCTTTGTACAATATGTTATGAATAAAATAAATAAAAATAACCGAGATAATAGCAGTTGGCACTACAATAGCCAAAATAATTTTATATACTAATTTCATCTGTTTAAAATTTCGTAATTTAATAAGATTGAAGCTATTCCAAAATTTATGTACACGTTGAATCGCTTTGCTTTCTCACCAAATATTTCAATCACTTCTGATGATTTTTTTTGATTAAAATAATGTTAGATAAGGCATATAGTTTACAAATGTCAAGATATACGCTTTTCGCTACGTTTGTATATAGCCTCACGGATTTATCTTTTAATTTCAAATTGTTTTCGTCAAAGTAGCCCAAAAATACATTTCTATAGCATACCTTCCAAATCCCATGACCAATTTCTTTTAACCATATCACATTTTATCAGCACATTGATTTAATACCTTTTTTCAATATCAGTCAATACGATTGACAGCCAACTTAAAATGGTTATTTTTGCAGGCAACATTACATCTTACAATAAACGATACAAAAATGAAAAAACTGATTTTTACCTTAACTGTTTTACTGATTGGTCTTAACGTTGCATTCTCACAGCAAATACCTCGTGAGAACGTTCTTGTTGAGATAGGAACCGGTACCTGGTGCCAGTATTGTCCCGGAGCTGCTATGGGTGCTGACGATCTTGTTGCCAACGGTCATGATGTTGTAATTATTGAGAATCATAATGGGGACAGCTACACTAATACTGCTTCCAATGCAAGAAATTCCTATTATAATATCACTGGCTATCCAACAACTGTTTTTGATGGTGGCTCAGCCTATGTTGGAGGAAGTAATACCACAAGCCTTTATCCACAATATTTACAACGCTATAATCAAAAGATCAATATCCCAACATCGTTTTCCATTGATATTGAGGGAACATCTGCAGGCTTTATTGACTTTAATGTAGATGTTACCATAGAAATGGTTGACCCATATGCTGGATCAGATATTCGCCTTCATTGTGCAATTACCGAATCAGATATAGAGCAAAACTGGCAGGGAATGTCACATTTGAACTTTGTCCAACGAATGATGGTTCCTGATCATAATGGAATTCCTCTGGATTTCTCCGCAGGAAATGTTATCGTGCAAAATTTATCATTTGGTATAGAGACGGATTGGTTGCCTGAGAATTGTGAATTTGTAATCTTTTTACAGGAACATGGAACCAAAGAAGTCTTGAATGCTACCAAAAGGGACCTGATGGAATTTTCTAATATCAATGATTATGATGCATCACTTTCAAAAGTGTCGAACATTCCTGAAAAATCATGTACAGGGTCATTTGCCCCTTCAGTTCTTTTACGAAATAATGGTAATGAGGATCTTACCTCTCTTACTATTTCTTATCAGGTAAACGATGGTTCGCTAAACACTCTTGACTGGACTGGAACTCTTGCATTTCTCGAAGAGGAAACGGTTGAACTTCCACTGGTAACTTTTACGCCGGCTGAAGAAAATAGCCTAATGATCTATTCAGAAAATCCAAATGGAAATCCTGATCAATTCCCACTTAGTGATACTATTATTGATCTTATTCCAGAAGCTGATATTACACCTACACCATTAACATTGTTTTTTAGATGCGATAATTACCCTGAAGAAACAACATGGAAGCTGCTTGATAATGAAGGTTCTGTAGTATATGAAGGAGGGCCTTATAGTACACCTGGCCATACTTTCACAGAAGAATTTATACTTGATGATTTTTCTTGCTATCAGTTTTATGTATATGATGCAGGTGGTAATGGTTTGAACTCCCCCGGCTTTTTTGCATTGTTTCATACTTCTGACAATTATATCATACAAGGATCGGATGATTTTGATGCAGTTATAGGCACCGACTTCACAACCGATAATAGCACAGGTCTTGATGACCAAGCAATGAGCTCTGAGGTAGTAGTTTATCCAAATCCTTTCAGTAATTACACAAATATTGCCTTTACTACCAGAGAGGTAAGTCATATAAGAGTGAATATGTATGATGCATTTGGTGAAATTGTTTATAAAACTGATGAAGGCATGATAACTTCCGGGAAACAGCTTATTAAAATCGAAGGTAAAGAGTTCATAAATGGAATATACATTATACAGTTACTGGTTAATGACCAGATAATTACAAAAAAAATTACTATTGCCCATTAATGCTGTAACTACGTATTATAATAAAAGGATGGCATTCAACGGATGTCATCCTTTTTATTTACAATTATTCCTGTAATCCTCAATTTTCCTATCAAGGCTACGATATTACACTCCCTAAGCGACGTGGTTGTTGATTACATTTTGTAAAGTAGAGTCATAGAATTATTTTTTATTTATAATCGGATATAATATATTGAACCAAAAATATTACATCCAATTCACTTTATGAAGTGCCTAAAGTTAAGACTAGAGCCACAACTTTAAAATATTGATTATTGATAAAATTGTTATATTTGCCCAAATAACGAAGGTGTCAAATCTTATAATTATTAAAATATAGCAAAATGAAAAAACTACTTACTATTTTCATCATGATAATTACCACTGGTTTATATGCTCAAGAGGCAAACTGGGTGTTGTATAATTATCCGGTATTACCTACAAATAGTATAACTTGCGTGGAAGTTGATCATACCAATCGGGTTTGGGTAGGAACGGGAATAGGTGCTGCCGTAAAAATGGGTGATACTTGGAAGAAATATAGTACAGCGCACGGTTTGCCAACTCAAAATCAAGTATCCGGAATGGCTTTTGGAACCGACGGACAAGTATGGCTCGCATGTGGTGGCGGAATGGCTACTACCTATGATAGCGTATTTACTAGTTACACCTACCTTAACGCACCCATTGCAAACGTAAAGTTTATTTCTGTGACACTGGCTACAGACGGTACAATGTATTGTGGAACCTTAGGAGCCGGAGTGTTTTCGTTCGATGGCACTAATTGGATGAAATATAATTCGTCAAATACTTCCCTGACAAATGATACTATAAATGGCCTTTCCTTCGATACCTCTGGAAATCTTTGGGTAAGTACACAAAACGGCCTGAATGTTTTTGATGGAGAAAACTGGATAAACTACCAGACAAGTAATTCCGATCTGCCCGAAAACCGTATTAGTAATGTAACTCAGGGGCCAGATGGATCTATTTGGGTTTGCACTGATGGAGGTGGATTGGCAGAGTTTGATGGACAGGATTGGGTTGTGTTTAACAACAACAATACTGGACAGCCACTAATAAATTGGACTACTGATGTAGCCTTTGATGAAAATGGTATACTTTGGCTTGGAACTTATATTGGAGGATTGTATACTTACGATGGAAGTTTCTGGACACAATTTATGCCCAACACAAGCCCCTTACCTGATATCACTGTAAGGTCGGTGGCAATCGATAACAATGGAATGAAATGGATGGCAACTCCCTCTGGCCTATCAGGTTATAGCGGAGGCCCTAATGGCATTTTTGACAGGGTCGAATATGTTAGAAACGATTTCTTTAGCCCCAACCCTGCAGACAACAGAATTACTTTGTCATCGGAAGTTACTTCTGGACAACTTAAAATATTTACCCTTACAGGGAAATTAGTTATGGAAATGGATGTGCAAAATGACAGAGTTCTGGATATTTCGATTCTGTCAGTTGGATCTTACATGGTGACTTTTAATTCGGACAAACACAACTTCAGTAACTTGCTGTTTAAACAATAGGGAACTTATTATTTGTCAGACTTTTTAACTGCAATTATTCTTAGGACCCCCAATTTTCCCTATCAAGACTACGGTATTGAATTGCCTCGGCAAGATGCTCGGTTTTTATAAATTCACTATTATCAAGATCGGCAATTGTTCGCGACACTTTAATTATTCTGTCGTAAGCTCTTGCAGATAGGCTCAGTTTTTCCATCGCAATTTTCAATAGATTACGTCCTGATTCATCCAGTTGGCAATATGTACTTAAATCTTTAGTGCCCATTTGGGCATTGTTATGGATTTCTTTTTGATTCTTGAACCTTTGTTCTTGAATCTTTCCAGCCTTAATTACCCGTTGTCGAACTATCTCACTTTTAATACCTGCCCTTGTATCAGCTAATTCACTGAATGGTACAGGGGTTACTTCAACATGCAAATCTATTCTGTCCATCAAGGGGCCTGATATTTTATTCAAATAACTCTTTACAATACCAGGTGAGCAAACGCAATCCTTTTCGGGATGATTGTAATATCCACAAGGACAAGGATTCATTGCAGCAATCAGCATAAAGCTTGCCGGGTAATCTACGGTAACTCTGGCACGAGAGATAGTTACAATTCTGTCCTCCATGGGCTGCCGCATAACTTCCAGAACTGATCGCTTGAACTCAGGAAGCTCATCTAAAAAAAGCACTCCATTTTGAGCCAATGATATTTCGCCCGGTTGTGGATATGTACCACCTCCCACTAAGCCTGCATCACTTATTGTATGGTGAGGTGATCTATATGGTCGAACCGAGACTAACGAAGAATCGCTGGGTAATAATCCCGCCACTGAGTGAATTTTAGTTGTTTCAAGAGCTTCCTCAATCGACATGGGAGGTAATATGGAAGGAAGTCGTTTTGCAAGCATCGTTTTCCCTGATCCGGGAGGACCAATCATTATTACATTATGACCCCCAGCAGCAGCAATTTCAAGAGCCCGCTTTATATTTTCTTGTCCTTTAACATCTTCAAAATCGAAGGTATAGGTGTTTAATTTCAATAATTGATCATCAGCACTTAGTTCAACTAGCCCAGCTTTTGTGTCATTATTAAGCATTGCCATAACTTCAGTAATATGGCTAAATCCATAAACATCAATACCTTCAACAATTGCTGCTTCCATAACATTTTCCAATGGAACAATAATGCCTTTGAAATTATCCTCTTTAGCTTTAAGTGCCATCGATAAAGCTCCTTTTACTGGCTTAATGCTACCATCCAATGACAATTCACCCATCATTACAAAATCATTGAGCCTATGATTGCTAATTTGTTCTGAGGCAGCAAGTATGGCAATTGCAATTGGTAAGTCATAGGCTGATCCTTCCTTTTTGATATCTGCAGGAGCCATATTAATAACAATCCGGCGACGTGGAAACTTATTTCCAATATTGTTTATAACTGCAACTAATCTGTGGTGACTTTCCTTAACAGCATTATCAGGTAATCCAACAAGATAAAATTTCTTGCCCTGACTTATATTTACTTCGATGGTTATAATGATTGCATCAATACCATGAATAGCGCTGCCAAAAGTTTTTACGAGCATGGAAATGAGTTAGATTATAATAACAAAAGTAAGGAATTTTAAATTAGAGAATAGAATGTTCATTCTGTATCTCTATAAATCAATAATATTCAAATACTTTTGGTTCAAAGATGATCACAAATTACTTGGGATCCAATACCTCAAAGATCTTATGGCTTATACCCGGATTGATTAAATATTTCCTGAGAATCAGGATTATTAATGAGTTCTTTAATGGTGATGTTCGGATGCTTATCCATGTATTGCCTTACTATTTGCCATCCAAGCCAGATACCTAATCTTGGTGGTGATTCGTTGGAAAAGCCACTTGTAAATGGGCCATCTTCTATAAGATTACTTTGGATTTTGTAATCAGCCGAATAGAACAGTTTGTTTTTCACTAAGAATGCCCAAACATTCGACTTATTGCTTTCAACCCAATTTACTTGATCACTTGTGTATCCTATTTTAAGGCTATCGGGAGTGTTTGGCGTTACAGCATCAAGGAAGTATAATAATTTCCCACCATTAACCATCCTGTCTATTAAAGTCTTCTGTTTGTAATGTTTGTCAAGTTTTGTATTGTATAATTCCTTCATAATATCAATTACAATATTATCCGATGTCATGCGCCTTATCTTATAGTGGGGTAGTCCTAAGCTTCTGTATTTTGTGAATTCGGGCCCCAGATAAACATCCAATGCAATTATAATAATTGAGTCATCAATAATTACAGGTTTTTCATAGTAGAGATCTGAAATATAAGTATAAACTATTGGAGGTTTATTGTGGGGGAAGAAATGGATATATCGGCTGAATGCATCGGCTAATTGATTTTTAAGAAAGAGAATATCGGGATAAATTTCTGTTACTTTTTTGCTGATGGAAATTAATTGAGTATCCGTAACATACTCATAAAGTGGAGCTATTTTATCGTGGTTCTCTATATCATTTCCCAGAAATAATGAGAATTTACTTTGGATACTCCGAACATCTTCAAGGAAATTGGTTGTGTCTAATTCAAAAAGTGCTTTACCATACCTATGAATTTTAATGTCGACCTTCTTTAGTTTTGATTCATCAATTTTTGGTCCTTTTGATGAAAAATTACCGCAAGAATTAAATAATATTAATGAAATGATGAGGTAAAGAAAATTCTTTGAATGCATAGTTATGGTCATTAAAAAATGTCAGTACAAAAATACTGACATTTTTTAATCTATTGAAAGATGAATCATGTTCTAAAAATCAAAATACAATTAGAATATTTTCCAACCAAGTGTAACTGTAAACATATTCGATTTAGTAGCCAGAGATGTACCGTCCCAAACAAAATCTTGTTTATTTAATGTATTTAGTCCACCCATATATTTAACGTCCAAGGCAAACATGAGTACATCAACACCGGCTCCCACTTGATATTGCCATACAACACTTTTCCAATCAGCATCATCGATTGGTTGAGTAATATCATTAATTTTCATCACCTTATCTGTGGCAATGTTGGCAGCCATTCCACCAAATATTCTGATGTTTGCTATTTTAAGATCAATAATTCTCCAACCAAGACTTACTGGTATTTGAATTGTTTTGTAAGTCATTGTTAGTCGGTTAGTAACCTGGTCTATTCCTGTACCTTCTGTGTTTTCCCAAATGCCACCTTGTGTTAACCAGTTTACTTCGGGTTGAACATAGATTTTTTCACCTAAACGTACAAATGCCCCAAATAAGAAATTATTTTTTACGGATGATGTTACATCACTTGTATTAGTGGTCAATTTTGAAGCCGTGTAGCCTATCTGTGGTCCAAAATGAAATTGAGCCTGTATAGTTGTCACAATTAAAACTGCTGAGATAATTAATAATATTTTCTTCATGATTATAGGTTTTTAAAATTATTTAAAATCAAAAATAACAAAAAAAGGTTCTCATTTCATCACGTGGATCGATTATTTATATTTGTATAATTATTTGACAACACAAATTACTGTGGCAAGATAGGTTTATTTAACTTGCAGTATGATAGTAAAACCTAATTAACAGTAAAACTACAATTGAGATATGAGAAATAGGTTGCTACTCTTTTTTATGATTGTGATGTTTTCCACATCATTAAGCGCACAACACAAACCATTTCAGTTTGGATTTAAAGCTGGGATGAATCTTGGCTGGTTTAGTTCAATTGATGACGATTATAAAAATAAAGGTGCTAAATTAGGTGCTAGTTGGGGATTTGCTGCCGATTTTTATCTTATGGATAATTATTCAATTACTTCAGGATTTGATGTGGTTTATTTAAATGGAGCAATGACGTACCCTTATACTTATGTCCCTGAATCAGTGTCGTATGGTGTTAATGGTTCAATGTATAGAAACTACCGAACAAAATACATTAGACTGCCAATTATATTTACCATGAAGACTAACGAAATCAAAAAGTTAAGATATTATGGTCAAATTGGATTTGGTTTAGGATTTCTTCTAACAGCTGAAGGGAGGGATGAGTTTACCCCTGATAATGGTGGAGATGTTGTATCTGAAAATTATAATATTTATGATGAGTTGCGCTTTACGCGCGAATCAATACTAATTGGGGCAGGAGTTGAAATGCCTATACATAAGTCAACTTATGCGCGTGTTGGATTGTTGTTCGATAATGCATTTGCCAATATATTAAAAGGTTATAATACAATTGATTCATCCAAGAAAAACAATGGAAGAAATAGTTTTATTGAAATTAATGCAAGTGTATTTTTCTAGTAATTGAATGGAGTATCGTAACGGATAGTTAAAAAGAGAACAATTTGTTTCGTCAAGAAAAGTTAAATTATGAAAATAGCATTAGCTCAAATAAATTATCACATTGGTAATTTCGAAAGTAATACATCAAAAATTATTGATGGGATTAGGAGAGGAGAGAGCGAAGGGGCAGATATTGTGGTTTTTTCGGAAATGGCTATTTCTGGTTATCCTCCTCGAGATTTTCTGGAGTTTTCGGATTTTGTAAATCAATGCCAAACTGTTCTGCAACATATTGCAAAGCACTGCAAAAAAGTTGCAGCCATTGTTGGTTTACCAACATATAATGATCGAGAAAAGGGTAAACCGCTTTATAACTCGGCTGCCTTTCTATTTGATGGTAAAATTCAATCAATAACTAATAAAACCCTTCTTCCCAATTACGATATTTTTGATGAGTATAGATATTTTGAACCAAATAATGAGTTTAAGGTAATTGATTTTAAAGGGAAAAAGATAGCACTTACCATCTGTGAAGATTTATGGAATGTGCAGGATAATCCGCTATATACTGTAAATCCAATGGAGGAGTTAATTGGTCAGTATCCTGATTTTATGATCAATATTGCTGCTTCCCCATTTAATTATCATCAAACAAAAATTCGAAAAGAAGTATTAAAGAAAAATGCTAGGCAATACAACCTCCCTTTGTTTTATGTAAATCATGTGGGTGCTCAAACCGAATTGCTTTTTGATGGTGGATCACTTGTATTGAACTCATTTGGAGAGACTATTGATGAATTGAATTATTTTGAAGAAGATTTCAGAATCTATGAACTGGATGAAGTTATTGATAATAAACAATCTATTTACAACGAAATTAATAGAATAGAAATTGCTGATATACATGATGCATTGGTTATGGGTATTCGTAATTATTTCCAAAAGCTGGGATTTACAAAAGCCATACTTGGTTTGTCGGGAGGGATTGATTCAGCATTGACTGCAGTACTAGCAGCCGAAGCACTTGGAAGTAAAAATGTTTACAATGTTCTTCTTCCATCAAAGTATTCGTCTGATCACTCCATTAGTGATTCGATAAAACTGGCTCATAACCTCAATATGCCTTATGATATTATAAAAATTGAGGATGCGGTTAACACATTTGAACAAACTCTTCAGCCATTTTTTAAAGGGTTGCCCCCTGATATTGCTGAAGAAAATATTCAGGCGCGAAGTCGCGGATTAATTCTCATGGCATTATCTAACAAATTTGGGTATATACTCCTAAATACCAGTAATAAAAGTGAAGCAGCAGTTGGATATGGAACACTTTACGGTGATATGAATGGTGGGTTATCGGTTATTGGAGATGTGTATAAAACTCAGGCTTATGAACTATCACGTTACATTAATCGAGATAAGGAAATAATCCCTGAAAATATAATTACAAAACCGCCTTCTGCGGAACTTCGTCCCGATCAAAAAGATTCCGACTCACTACCAGACTATGATATTCTGGACGAGATACTTTACCAATATATTGAAAAGAGAAAAGGCCCAAAAGAAATTGTGGATATGGGTTTTGACAAACCACTGGTAGATAGGGTCCTAAAGCTGGTTAATACCAACGAATACAAACGTTACCAAACTCCTCCGATGTTGAGGATATCAACAAAAGCTTTCGGAATGGGTCGGAGGATGCCAATAGTTGCTAAGTATTTGGGATAGTTAAAATGGCAAAACTTAGATAATAGTAATTCTTCCAGGCATCTTTATTATAGCTAAATTCGTCTTCTATATATTGACCTAATTATTATATGGAAAATTTAATCGACGGATGCGTAAAGGGAAAACCAAAGGCTCGTAAAGAGCTATTCCGTCGATACCAAAGAATTCTTCTTGGAACTTGTTTAAGATACTCGCGGGATAAGTCGGAAGCTGAAGATATCCTACTAGAAGGGTTTATACAGATATATTCAAAATTAGGAACTTATTCAAATAATGGATCTTTCGAAGGATGGATGAAAAGAGTAATGGTTCACACTGCCATCGACTATTTTAGAAAAAACCGAAAAGAAAATACTCATTATAATATTGAGGATTACAACGACATTGTTTCTGAAGACTTTGATGCATTAGAGCAATTATCTGCAAAAGAGATACTTGAGTTAATTCAAACACTACCTCAAGGATATAGAGTTGTTTTTAACCTTTTTGCCATTGAAGGATATAGCCATAAAGAAATTGCTGAAAAACTGGAAGTAGCCGAAAGTACTTCGAAAAGCCAGGTACGGAAAGCAAGAATATGGTTGATGAACCGACTAAAAAATAACTACGATTAAAAATCTAACTATGGAAAACTCAATAAATGATATAGATAACATAATTAGAGATAAACTGATTAATTATGAGGAAGATGCTTCTCCGAAGTTTTGGGGTAGGCTGAATAAAAGACTTTCTAGGAATACCATTTCAACAAGTGCAATTTTTTTAATAGCAATACTTACGGGTTTGGTTTTTTGGATGATGATGCCAGATAAAGTTGAAAATACAGTTGCTAATCAAGCCAATATTCAAACAGAAATTTCAGAAGTTAATTTTATACATGAGAAGGAAATTACGTTTGCCGAAAAACATTCGAATACAAAAACAGAAGAAGTAAATTTGACAGTAGCCCAACCTGATAATAAAGAAATAAATGCCAAACCAAAAGAAGCATCAATAAAACTAGATGAAGAGAAAGTCAATATAAATAGTATCCAAATTAGTAAGAATGTTATCCAAAATAATGATGAATTTACGAAGAGTAATTTATTTTTACATAAAATTAAGCCCATTTCAATAGTGGGTCAAAATTTGAACAACACAAACCAGTTTAATGCCATACAAAGAGAACCGGAAAGCCAAAATGATTATACGCTAAGTGATGTCAATACCCTTGGAAAATTCAGTATTTCAATGGAAGTTGGATATGGTAAACCATATAGAACCATAAGTTCAGAGCCTCAATTTGAGGGTTTTAAGAATTATAGAATTGAGAATGAAAAATTTACATCAAATTTATCATATGGAATTAAGCTAAACTATCAATATAAAAATTGGGTATTAAGTACCGGACTCGATTATACTACTATTAGTGAAGAGTTGAATTATAAACTATATGAAACTGTGGTTGACCCTGATGGTGGGTATTTTAATATCGATACTATTTGGGCATTTTTCTATAACCAAGAGGATAATATAGTACCCATGGCAATAGGATATGACAGAACTTGGGTGGATGAATATAAAAATGAAAATTATCAAATAAATAATACAAACCACTATTCATATATTGAAATACCTGTCCAATTGGGATATAAATTTAATTTTAAGAAATTCTCTGTTTGTCTTTCCGTTGGTGCATCATTTGGTTTTTTGTATAGTATTGCAGGAAAACTTCCTCTTCCTAATTCGATTGATTTTGTGGAGTTGGAAAAGAACTCTAAATATATAGAAACTTCAATTACGAACCTTAACCTTGGTTTGGTATTGGAATATTCAATAACACCAAATTATGGTATTTACATAAAGCCTTTTTATAAGCATGGTATGAATTCCATATATAAAAATTATCCGTTATCAGTAAGATACACATATGCCGGGGTAAAATTCGGGATAAACATTTATTTATAGTAACTAATTTAATATTTTCATTATGAAAACCTTAAGTCTTTTATATTTTTTGGTACTGTTCTTTAGTATTAATATTTTGGGTCAAACAGATAAATTGAATAGTTATTTAAATAATAACCATTATGATGAAGAGAATATTATTGGATTTTCAGAGGACATAATAAATAACTATAAAGAATTATTAGACTTATGGAAACTAGACTCTATTATAATTTATAATGTTCAACCTCTTGATTCATTTGCTTTTAGAAAAACAATTCTTACATATGACGATTTGAACAATAAGGTTGATATAATTGGATTAGAAAGATGGGGGCTAAATGAGGAATGGTACAATACATCAAGAAACACAACTTTTTATAACAATAATAATATGCCTATTAAATATCTAAGTTATGATTGGGAACAGGAAGAATGGAGAGAACTAAGAAAAAATGAGTATGTGTATAATGATGGTAATCAAAATATTTTAAGGTATCATTATAGATGGGATACAATTGACGGAAAGTGGTTTAATGTAGGTAAATATGAATTTGGATACAATGAACAGGGAATCAATAACCTTTTAATATATTCTACTACGGACGCGATTACGAATAATTGGATATATTTTGAAAAAAAAGAAACGATGTTTAGTAATGTTGGGTTAGAGGAGGAGAATATTACTCAACAATGGGATAGTATAAACTCGGTTTGGAATAATTATGAAAGGATTACATTTACATACGATGATGATATCCGTTCGCATTACCGCGACTATTGGGTTGATTTTGAATGGAAGTACTTCGCGAAGAGTGAAGGATACTGGATAGATAATGAAACCGTTATGTATAATAGTTATACGTATCGAGATGATTCAGCTTGGGTTCATACCAGTGAAGCAGAAATTGGATATGATGGTCTAGGAAATATTGTATCTCAGGAATCATACCGGTTTTTAGAGGCCGACAGTCTTTGGATAGGGGAGGTTAAGTTTGAGAAGTTATTTGATGAATTAGGACGATTTTTGGAAACCACTTATTACAAATGGGAATATGAAAATAATGAGTGGATTTATCAAATTAAATATCAAAATGGATATAATAATGTAAATATTCGTAACTACAATTGTTCTTTTTCATGGTATAACGATCATTGGATTAAAGAAAAGAGCTATGTGTATTATTACACAAACATAGATTTAATAGGTGAAATCAGTTTAAATTATTTCCCAATTCAAGTCAATCCCAACCCCTGTGTCAATCAAATAACTCTTGATTTTGAAAATAGGGATAATGGTAAGGTGGTTTATAGTATCTATACTCAATCAGGAGAGTTAATTGACGAAGGAAATCTACTAGACGGAGAAATTAATGTTGCTAATTTTAATACAGGAATCTATTTTTTAAGGTTGAGTACCTCGGAAAAGACCTATTCAGGCAAATTTGTAAAATTGTAATTGGTTTTTTGTCATTAAAGAGCACAGTTAAGGATCTAAATTGCAGCTCTAATAAATAGTATCAGATTCTTCACTGCGTTCAGAATGACAGCATTTTAGAAGAGGATTAGTTAAATTGAATTTGCTATTCTTTAAACGGCACCTTGCTCATCGCCAACTCCGTCATCGCAGTTATGGTTAATGATGGATTTACCCCCGGATTAGCGGAAATTGCCGATCCATCACACACATACATGTTTTCGTAACCAAATACTTTTTGATTCGCATCTATTACCCCGGTTTCGGGAGTACTACCAATTACTGCACCGCCTAATATGTGCGCTGTAGTCGGGATTCCCGTTAGTGCTTCAGTACTTAGGACAAATGATTTACCATTGATGACTTTCGACATATGGTCGGCCAGCACCTTAGCTTCTGGTATAAATGCAGTTGGAGCCTTTCCTTTGGATAAGTGTGAGGTAAGGTTAAATAATCCTTTCTTAAACTTAACCGTACTATCCAAGTGCTGCATAAATAACAACACAATGGATTTTTCAGCAAAATTTTTAGTGAAGTAAATTCTAAACCATGAAACTGGGTGCCTTACTAAATGGAATAATAGTTTGCCTATCCTGACAAATATATTGCTGCCAAAGGTTAATGGGACACCCATTAATTTCCAAAAATTTGATCCAGAACCATATCTAACCGGTTCAATATGTGAGTTTTCGTCGGATGGGAAAATAGAACCAATTGCAACTCCTTTTGAAAAATCTTTTGTATTGTCTTTTGATACAACATAGATCAAGCTTTCGTTGTTTGTCCTGATATCATCACCTGTTTTATCGCTTAGTTTGGGCAGATGCTTACCCTTCATGTTTAGTAATAATCTTACGGTGCCTAATACTCCACCTGCGAAAACAACACCCTTAGATTTAATAATTTGTTTTTTGCCAGGGAAAAATGAAAATGAATTAACTAATGTTAATGTATATCCTTTTGAACCATCCGGTTCTTCATTTGGCTCTACTCTAGTCACTTTGTGTTTAGTTATAATTTTTGCGCCAAGTTGTTGTGCAAGATACAGGTAGTTTTTGTCAAGTGAGTTTTTTGCATTGTGAGGGCAGCCCGTCATGCAGGCACCACAATGACGGCAGCCTTCTCTGTCTGGACCTTTTCCTTTGAAATATGGATCTTCTACAATTTTTTCTGGCTCACCAAAAAATACCCCAACATTTGTTGGTTCAAAGCCATCAACACAATTCGTTTCGATTGCAACTTGTTTTAGAGCAAGGTCTGCATCAAATAACAGTGGATTTGGGTTTGCTCCAAGCATTCTTTCTGCCGCAATATAATGTGGTTCCAATTCCGATTGCCAATCTCTTATGCCTGACCAGCTTCCTGAATTAAAAAATGCCTTACGTGGTCGTGGAAGTGTATTGGCATAAACCAATGATCCACCACCTACTCCAACACCACTCAATATCCCAACGTGCCTGAGAAATGTGATTTTAAAAAATCCAAAAAAACGTAATGATGGTATCCAGAGCCATTTTTTTAGATTCCAGTTTGTCTTGGGAAAATCATCTGGTTTCCACCAACTGCCTTTTTCAATAACAAGTACCCTATATCCCTTTTCACTTAACCGTAAAGCAGATACTGATCCTCCAAATCCGGAACCAATTATTATATAATCCCATGTATTGTGCAAATAATCTGACATGATTTAGGCATAAAAAATTGATACTATTAAACAAAGATATGATTAATTTATGTGAAGTTTTTTTTAGGTTTCTACAATATTATTAACCGATATGTGAAAAATCAATATTTTAAGTATTGAATAATGCTTGATTTTCAAACGGATAATGTATTATATTTGGCGTACCACTTTATCAATAAGAAATGAAACCATTTCCATATTTGGGAAAAATATCCCGTGCAGAAACAATTATGGTTCGCGAATTAAAGTGATGGTTCTTCTAAGTACCAGATGATCAGGATTATAATATATATTACGCATATGGCACAATATTTGGGATTAAAAAAATCTAACTATTTTAAAAACTATGTTATGAAACAACTAATTTATTTACTCGGATTTATTCTCCTACTATCAGTAGTATCAACTTCATGTAAAAAAAATGATGCTCCTAATGATGGAGATAATACAGTTAAAAGCATGAACGACTTAGTGATAAGTCAGGATTTTGATTGGAAAACAACAAAAACTGTTAACGTTAATTTAATACTTCCTGATGATGACTACTCACAAATAGTTAATATTTATTCTTCTGATGGTGAGGAGTTATATTATAGCGGATATGCAGTAATAGGAAATCTAATATCAACAAAAATTACAATACCTACCAGTGTTACATCTGCTTTGATTATCTATGGCTTTGGTGAAGCTATGGATCCTAAAGTAGTTGAAGTTGGTGATAATATTGTATTAGACTTTAATAGTTTTAAAACTGTACTTAAAGATGTGAGCAGTGTTGATTGCGGATGTAGCGGTGGAGTTTTTAGTTTAACTATGCGTTATACAGGAAGCACTCAGGCGGTTATCAAAGTAAAAGAGAAGAAAAACCTTGTAACCCTTTATTGTGGAACTGTTGATCCTGATGGAACTTTTACAATCACCGGAGGTTCGAAGAAAGATGGTAGATTTGATAATACAATTTATTTTTATGTTGATGGTGTAAAGAATACACAAATGCATGTTAGCTGTTCAGTATCATTGCTAGCAGGGGATGTTTATGACGATTTCACAATTATATCTGGGGTAAGCAAAAATAATGTCCCCTTATGTGATGGCACTCCTCCTCCTCCTCCTCCTGTTGATCCACCACCACCTGTTGATCCCCCATCAACAACAACTGTCAACTTTGATGGCTGTTTAGCTTATGAGGATTTATGGCCTGGAAAAGGTGATTATGATTTCAATGACTTAATTGTTAATTATGAATTTAATGTAACAAAAGATGATCAAGAGCGTGTTTTAAACATAACCGGTGTATTTACTGTATATGCATTTGGCGCAACATTCTATAATGGTTTTGGTTATGAATTACCAAATGTTAGTCCAAATCAGGTTATTAGTGTTAGTGGTTATGAAATTCAGTCAGGCAGCATTTATTCGTTGGCAACTAATGGTTTAGAAGAAAATCAATCTGCCGCTACTGTTATTGTTTATGATGATTCCTATAATATACTAACTCATCCCGGTGTAGGTATCGGTGTAAATACAGAGGCAACTAGTCCTTATGTGCCGATAGATTCTGTTATTATTCAAATGGTTTTCTTTGATAATGGTTCATTTGCGCCGGGAGGTCCAATTACATTTAATGATCTAGATATTGGAAACTTTAATCCTTTTATTATTGTTAACCAAAATAGAGATGTTGAAGTTCACTTACTTGATTTTGCTCCAACAAACTTAGTAGATCAAACAATATTTGGAACAATAGAAGATGATAGTGATGTTGCACAACAAAGGTACTACACAACTGCAAATAACTTACCTTGGGCGATAAATATTCCGATTGTGTTCGAATACCCATATGAGAAAAAAGAGGTTACAACCGCCTATTTAAAATTTGCCAGTTGGGCTGAAAGTGGAGGTGTTAATGATACTGATTGGTATGAAGACATTGCCGGTTATAGAGATGATTCAAAGATTTATGCACCACCGAGTAAATAAAAAAAGTTAGATAATTTTTGGTCAAGAAAGCCTCGTATACTGCGAGGCTTTTTTTGTTTAATAAAATATTGCTGCAACTCATTGTTTCTTTCTACAAATGGTATTTTATAAAATAAGCCATACCGCGTGATGCGATATGGCTTATGAATATTATTATCTAAGAGACTATACTAGACCTTGCGCTAGCATTGAATCAGCAACTTTTACAAAACCGCCAATATTAGCACCTTTAACGTAATCAATGTAGTCACCTTCTTTACCCCACTCAACGCAAGTTGTATGGATGTCTTTCATTATTTGGTGAAGTTTTTCATCAACCTCTTCACGTGTCCAGTTAAAACGCATTGAGTTTTGGCTCATTTCAAGACCTGACACGGCAACACCACCTGCATTAGCAGCTTTTCCTAAACCGTAAAGTATTTTTGCGCCTTGATAAATAGCAATAGCTTCTGGTGAAGATGGCATATTAGCACCTTCTGATACTACGAAACATCCATTATCGATAAGGGCTTTTGCTTCTTCCTCATTAACTTCATTTTGTGTAGCACATGGCATAGCAACATCACATTTAATACCCCAAGGGCGTTTTCCTGGGAAGAATTCAGCACCGTATTTGTCAGCGTATTCACTTATGCGTCCGCGTCTTACATTTTTAAGGTCCATAACGAATGCTAGTTTCTCAGCATTTATGCCATCTTTGTCATATATAAATCCTGAAGAATCAGAAAGAGTTACAACTTTTGCTCCAAACTCGGTAGCTTTCTCACAAGCATACTGAGCAACATTACCTGAACCTGAAATTGTACAAACTTTACCTTTCATGCTATCTCCACGAGTTTTAAGCATTTCTTCAGCAAAATATACAGTTCCATAGCCAGTTGCTTCTGGACGAATTAATGAACCACCCCATGCAATACCTTTGCCGGTAAGAACACCTGTAAATTCATTTCTAAGTCTTTTGTATTGTCCGAAAAGGAAACCTATTTCACGACCACCTACTCCAATATCACCTGCAGGAACATCTGTGTTTGGTCCAATATGACGGAAAAGTTCGCTCATGAAGCTTTGTGTAAAACGCATAACTTCGTTATCTGATTTCCCTTTTGGATCAAAATCAGAACCACCTTTACCACCGCCCATAGGAAGTGTGGTTAGTGAATTTTTAAATACTTGTTCAAAGGCAAGAAATTTAAGTATGCCAAGATTTACAGTTGGGTGAAAACGTAATCCTCCTTTGTAAGGTCCAATGGCGCTATTCATCTCAATACGGAAACCACGGTTTACCTGTACTTCACCTTTGTCGTCAAGCCAAGGAACACGGAACATAATTACTCTTTCAGGCTCAACTATTCTATCAAGAATTTTTGCTTCGCTGTATTGAGGATTTTCTTCAATAAAAGGAATAATTGTTTCTACTACTTCGTGAACTGCTTGATGAAATTCAACTTCAGCAGGATTTTTAGCAATAACTTTAGCCATAAAGTCATTTACCTTTTGTTCATAAACGTTTGACATTTTTATATGTTTTTGATTAGACAATTAAATTTATTGTGATTCAATATTACCACTTATAACAGCATGTTTAGGTTTTAAGTATAGCATTTACGGGTATCCCGTACAGAATTAAGGGAATCACGTAGAGAGGGAGATAAGTTGTTATTTATGCAATTCATATTTGGATAAAATGCATTCAACATATATCGTAAGATTTTCCCTTATTTAAGAATGTCAAAATTATTTGATCTTTTCTGAAAAATGCAAACTGCATAATCATAGCCACCCAATACTTTAAAAGGTGGTATTGGGTTAAATTCTTTCAAGAGAACCAGATCTTCACTGGATATTAAAACACTCAATGGTATTTTGCCCTGATTAGTTCCTAAATGTGCATCCCATACAATAATGCTGCTATCGGATAACGAAAGTGAGGGCTGTTTCCTATTTGCTATTCCTTCTGCACTAAGTGTTTTATCAAAGGGATCAATACCAAGTTCAGAAATCAAGTATGGGTCAAAATAGTGTATTTTGTGCTTAATCAGGTTGTTATCTTTCAAGTAATGTGCTGCCTGGGCAATTAGTTTTTCCGGTCTTGATTTCTTAAATCCACCAATGTGTGTGTTGATGCCTAAAATTACTATCCATCCTAAAAGGCAAGTTGTAAAAATAATACTTGCCAGGTTGTTTTTTGATTTAAGCCAAGTAGTTAACCAAAGCAAACCTGCCAATGCTGTTAATGCGGCCATGGGTGTTACAGATGCCATTACACGAATGAGACCCAGAGAGTTGCCCATCCCCTGCCACCAAACAAATGAATGTGCCGATAAAAAAGCAATGTAGGAACCCGGTATCAACAAAAGAAAATAGAAAGTATCTGAAAAACTATATTCATCTTGTTTTGCCCAGTGAATCAATGATGTAAGAAGACCGATAACAGATAAAACTCCGATGGGGTAGCCCAATATCCCCCTAGTGTTATTTATAAAACTGAAAAGTGAGCCACTTCCATAAATATCCTTTGCATTACCAGAATATGGCATCTTTGTAATTAGCCACCAAAAATCATCATAATACGGAAGTCCCAATAAACTAATAATCCAAAAACCAGCGGTAAGCATAGGTATAGCAATAAACTGTCTTTTTAAACCATAAGCTATCGTGAATAATGGAAGAAGAACAATTCCTTCAGTTCGAACAAGTGGCAAAAGGGATGCTACGATAGCCGAAAAAATCAATTTATTTTTAAAAAACAGTAATACCGAAAGCGCAAGAAAAAAGCTGAAAGTTACTTCTGTTAAAGTAGTAAACATCAGTATAAAATAAATGGGTGTAAACAGCACTAATATCAAACTAATTGCATTGTTTTTAAAATTGAAATAAATGGCCAGTTTCCAGACAATTAAAGCCGTTGAGAAACCCACAAATAAATTATACACTCTTGCCCCAACTATACCAAATTGAGCAAAAGGCGACATGAGTATTGTAAATAAAGGCTTGCCCCAATGGTTAAATAAGAGTTCTGGATATTGCCATCCCCAATGGGCAAATTTGTAATGTGAGAAGTTATCAGCTCCACCGTAACTATTTTGAGTTAAGAAGATTATAACAACCCCGGAAATAAAAGCAAGGACTATGATAATGTAGATTGAACGCTTGTTCTCAAGGAGTTTCATAAGTTTAATCTAATTATTATACTTACAATAATTGAACTATTTTGAAAATAAATTGTACTTGATGATACTATAAATTGCACGCATACCATCTTTCCATCCAATTTTTTTACCATCCTGATATGTTCGTCCATAATATGAAATACCTACTTCATAAATACGAATATTAGGAATACGTGAAATTTTTGCTGTTACTTCAGGCTCGAAGCCAAAACGTTGTTCTTTCAGTGGTATTGATTTAAGTATATCGGCTCTGAAAAGTTTGTAACAAGTCTCCATATCAGTCAGGTTTAAATTTGTAAACATGTTTGATAAAAAAGTTAGGAATTTGTTACCCAACGAGTGCCAAAAGAATAATATCCTGTGTGGGTTTCCCCCCATAAAGCGCGAGCCATATACAACATCAGCAACTCCATCTACTACTGGCTTTAATAGTGTGTTGTATTCATTTGGATCATATTCGAGGTCAGCATCCTGAATGATAATATAATCTCCGGTAGCTTCATTTATTCCGTGGTGGATTGCAGCACCTTTTCCAATATTAAAAGGTTGGTTAAAAAGCTTGATAGAAGTTTCTTTATGATTTTCAATAAAATCACCTACAAGCTCACAAGTGTTATCTTCCGAATGGTCATTAATAATAACCAACTCCATTTCAATTTCATCGATTAATTTAACAGACAAAATTTTGTCAAGTATACTATCAATAGTAGTTGATTCGTTGTATGCTGGTATTATTATAGAAAGCGTTTTAGGCATTTTTTACTTTTTAGTAACGGACAAAAATAAAATATTTAATAGGCTAAAATTAGCTGAAATCATAATTATTGAAACTTAGTTTTATCTATTTTAGTTTTTTTTGCCAGGAGTTGAATTTATATCAATATTTATTGCAGCTAATAAAAATTGTGTACCTAAGATCAGGGGTAGAACTGAAAGCATAACCGTACCAGCAGGAGTTTCCAGACCAAGGTAATAATTCTGAATCCATTTAAATAATCCATATCCAACTCCCCATATTAGCAAAGGAAAACCAATAAGGGTATAAATAGATGCCATATTAAAGTCATAAATCAAATATTTAAAAAAGAACCTTTTAATTGCTCCTCTTAAAAGTCGGGGCGGAAATTTAAATGTAGTATTCCATATGCTAAGGGAGCTGGTTTCGTCACCATAACGTGCAGGAATAGGCACATCACAAATTACTGTGTTTTGTATGTTTAGATTTATTAGCATATCCGATTCGAAAAAATATCTCTTCGACAAACCCTCAAGGTTTAACTTATTTTGTGCTTTGTATGATATAGCTGTATACCCATTTGTAGGATCCATTATTGTCCAATATCCAGATGCCGCTTTTACCATGAAAGAGAGAGCACTGTTACCCATTAACCTCATACGTGGCATAGCTCTTAAAGCTTTGAAATCAACAAATCTGTTTCCTTTTGTATATCTAGCTTCTTCATTAATTATCGGATCGAGCAATTTGCCAAGATAATTAGGATCCATTTGATCATCACTGTCCATTTTTGCTATTATCTGGCATCCAAGTTCACTGCCCTTTTTATATCCAGTAACTGTAGCTCCTCCAACACCTTGATTAGTATCGTGGAAAACTACGCATAAACGAGAATCATTTTGAAAATTGTCAAGAACAAATTTTCCGGATTCTTCCGGGCATTTATCATCAACAATAATAATATTGTCAATCCAGCTTGGCAATCCGTTTATAACGGCTTTAATATGCTGCTTTGCCTTATATGTTGGAATAACAACTCCTATTTGATGTTTTTTATACATGTATATTATGTAAAATTAACTATTATTATTTGATCGGGCTTTCCTCTTGTTCGTCCTCGTATTTGTAAATTCCTTTTCGAGCAAGTTTAATGTCAGGCATGCGAACTTTTTTATAGAAATTAGGTGCTGGAGTTGCTCTCCAAAATGAATTAAAATAAGCCTGTTTTGTCATTCCACCCCAATGGATCGATCCATGTTGGTACCTTTTAAAATGCCAGGTACTTAGTACTGTTGTAATTATGAAAATTGTAATAATTATGGTTTTTGGTAACCTTCTGATACTAAAAACCCAGGTCAAGAAACTTGCCAATCCAATTGCTAATATTCCATATGAATCAATATAAGGCCTTATTCCAAACCCACCACCATACCACCAATCCCACCATGATGATACAATATACCAGCTTGCCAGCCAGTAAATTATTACAGGTAAAAAGAATTTTTTATTCCTTTTGTAAAGAAGACCAATTCCGATAAAGGAAAAAATCATGACAGGAGTGTAGATCAAAAAACCTTTTCTCCAAGCAAATAGTGAATTAAATAGTTGAGGGTTGTCAAAGAAAAATCCCATACTATCAGGATATGAGTAGTATATATAACTTCCTGAGATATACTTCCAATATAAGAATTGTGGTATCCAGATAATAAAGAAAACAATAATCATAATTAATATATGATACCAATCTTTAATAATAAAAAGCAACCGATTAATAAATTCTTTCCAACTAGTTACTTTCCAGAAAACCAATAGCAATATTATAGTTACATTAGTTGGCCTTATAAGTGTTATAATACCGATTAAAAAACCTATTAAAAGTGTGTGTTTTATTGATGGTTGTTCAATCCATTTGTCAATTAAATATATAAATATTGAAATTAGGCCAAAGCTGTAAACATGTGTCATAGTAGCTTCAAATGTTACGTACCATAACAAGTTTGTTGCCAAAATAATAATAGAAATAGTGATGGCAACTACTAGATTTGGATAATACTTCAGCAGGAACTTTCGTAGAAAAATGACCCCAATAAATAGATAAAAAATACTACTCATTACCAATGCAAAACAGTAGGGTACTGAATAACCATCTGCTGGATATCCTATTAATTTTGCTGAGGAATGTGCCATAAGGAAAAATGGAGAGTAGAGTAATGACATCCCATAACTGGTTATTATTACTGTTTTACCCGTTGGGCTTATTTTACCCCAAAACCCTTTTCCAAGTTTATTGCCAGGGCCTTTTACAAACTCCAGGCTAAGATCATTGTATATTATTGTAGCAGGAAGATAAGCATAATAGGAACGAGCATCATGACCTATTACCTTTTCTGTATTATTCCAGTTTGAATGATAAAAGTTGATATATAAAACAATGGAAAGACAAAATATAATTGCCCATGCTGATATATCAATATATTTGATGCCTAAGGTCTTCATTTTTTTATGGATTCAAATAAACACAGCAAAATTAAGAGAATAATTGTTTTATATGTTTTCATACTATCGAATTTCGATACAATTAAGCTAATCAATTATTGTATTATCTATGGATTAGCAAATACGATTTTGAATATCCATTAATAAAGATTCTGCATATAACTACCATATTCGATTTCAGTTTAGAAATTGGAATAACACGAATTTTAGTTAGTCTGGATGATTGTTCCATTTCTAAGATTGCTGGAATCTCTACTCCAGATAAATTGAAAAGTTCAATAGTTACGGGATCTTTACTTTTTACAGATATCTCAAAATCATTATAAAAAGGGTTAGGGTAGATTTCTACTGAATTGAATAGCATATCACGTTCAGAGAGGCTAGTTGTGTCAGTATTATAAAAAAATGCTCCAATATCGCTTACGGAATTATCGGGATCTAATGGTAATTCAGGGTTTCCAGCGTTAATACATGGAGAATTTTCCTGAAGATTAAAGTCATTTCCGGCAGCATTTATAAATAGTGGGTCACCAAAAATATTGTGTTCACCGGGCAGGACCTCACTATTTGATATGCAATAATCTGTAATTAGAGTGGAGTTTAAATCCTTAAAAACATCACTTTCTATGGAATTGTAGAATATGCAATTTTGAACATTCATAAAACTACCGGTTTTATTTCCATTGTCTTCTATACAGCTAACCCCTATGTTATTGCCATAAAAAGTATTATTAATTACCTGACCATATGACTCTTCCTTAAGAATTATTCCAATTCCACAACCAACAAGCACATTTCTTCGAACAATAATATTTTCAGAATTTCCATTATTTTCACTACCAAGCTCTATACCTCTGTCAACGGCATTAATTATGATGTTACTATCAATTATTGTATTTGTGCAGTTGTTTAAATCAATGGCATCATCAAGTATATTTTCAAACCAGTTATGACTTACATAACCGCCAGTAATATTTGTCAGTTCAACAGCATCAGGAATTTTACTAAAAAAACAATTCTTCACTATTACAGTTTCTGAATTCAACATTTGAAAACCTTCTCCGGTATTATTGCCGTAAATTGATGAGTTTACAATTTTTACTGAAGCGTTTATAACAAACACAACAGGATTATTCCATGCCAGATTCTGATTATTAATAAAAGTTGCATTATCCAATGCCATGTCACAATACTGCGAGAATATAGTTCCATCAACAATACTTGCATTATTAATAATACTGGTTTTGCCTGGGCAATTAATTTCGATTTTACCCCAACCAATCCCCTCAAATTCAGGTAATAATAATACTGGGTCTTCGGGCACACCAAATATGAGGATCGCTCCATTTGTGGTTATATTTATAGAAGGACTAATTATTAATGTTGTTCCTGCACTAATAATTATTGTATCATTATTTGTAATTACAATATCTTCAGTAATGTTATAAGGCGAATTATCTTTTGAGAAAACAATTGCTGCATTTGTTGTTATACACGCTAGAATAGATACTGCTGTTATTAATAGACTACAAGCAACGCTTATCGTAATTTTTCTCATAAATAATAAAGATTAGATTTAATATGCAATTCACATTAATAACTTAAAGCAAATCTAAATATTATTTAGAGATTATGACCATTTTGTTGCTCTATGAGGATTTTCTGTGAAATGGTTACTTTTTTTTGATGATTCTTTTTGTTGTTTTCAAGTATATTTGCATTTTCTTTTTTGGATTCAAAATGATTCATATTAATTTACATAACCTAATTTGTAGGAAAATTTGCTCAGTTTTATGGAATAATGCTTTTTCATCAAGTATTTCAATTGGATTGTCTGTATTTGTTATTTTATTCCTCAGCAATTCATGTATCAGAAAGGAAATCCCTCCCACTGTTTATATTACATTTGATTTGGAGGAGTTATCTGCTTATGGTCAGGGTTTTATAGCTCTCAACGATAGCACTTATCAATTAAATGGTGGGCAATATCAATCTCAATTACGTCATCGCTCAGGAAAAAATTCAGTTTATTCAACGTCTGAAAATCCCTTTGTATTAGCTATTGAATTTTCAAATGTTTATCGTGATAGCTATGTTGATGTTTCGGTTTGGAAACAAGGAAGCGATGCTCATTTTGTTTGTGTTTTGATGGGCACAAAAAAGTATTTTAGTGCTGAAAATGTTGTGGAAACTGATGATAACGGATGGGAAAAGCTTAATCTCCGGTTTTATATACCTCCTTTGTCGGAATATAATGAGCTAAAATTCTATCTTTGGAATTCGGGACAAGATACAGTATTCTATGATGATATATCATTTACTATTCTGAAAAACAGACCATTTCCTGAATTCTCATTACCCTCCTTTCATTTGGAAATGGATACTTCTGAATTCATTAGTTTGATGGACACAAGAGTAAGGGCTTTTAAAGCAGGAATATTACAATCCAAAGAAGAAGACAATGTAGAAGGGTTTGTTTTTAGTGATGATAAGATGATGAAAGCAGATCTGCGCTTGAAAGGTGATTGGTTGGATCATTTGCATGGCAGCAAGTGGTCGTATCGCGTTAAGCTTAAGAATGGAAAATCATGGAATCGAATGAATGTTTTTTCCATACAAAATCCAATGGCCCGAATGGGAGTTAACGAATGGTTTCTTCATCAGGTAATGATGGAGGAAGGACTTTTAACTACTCGTTATGGATTTGTGCCCGTTACACATAATGGGAAAAACATGGGTTTATATGCTTGGGAGGAACATTTCTCCAAACAATTACTTGAGTCACAACAGCGGCGCGAAGGACCCATAGTTCGATTTGTAGAAAATGCACTTTGGGATGCACGTGTATTAACCTCAGAGGAAAAAATGAATAACAAGCAAACTCCAGTATTTGAGGTTGCCATTATAAAGCCATTTTCATCAGGCAAAATTGCAAGTGATTCGAATATGTTCAACCAGTTTCTGATTTCACAAAATCTTATGATACAATATAAGAAAAGAAGCAAATCTGCATCTGAAATATTTAATATTGATATGCTTGCTCGCTATTTTGCAACGGCAGATGTATTTCTGGCACGACATAGTTTAATATGGCATAATCAACGTTTTTATTACAATCCTGTAATCTGTAAGTTGGAACCTATTGCTTACGATTGTTACTCAGATATTGGACTTGATGACCATGTAAAGAATCCAATAACAGGTTTTTTACACAGTGGAATAACTCAACCTGATGAATATATCATGGTTCGTGAATTGTTTAATGACACAGCATTTGTAGATAAGTATGCTGATTATCTGGATTATTACTCAACACCAAGTACCCTCGACTCTATTTTTGGAAACTACCAAAATCAACTTACCTATTATGATTCCTTGGTAAAGCGTGAATATCCAAATCAGGATTTTTTTGGATCAGACATCAAATTAAATGCTAAAGAAGTTAGAAAAATCCTTCCTGTTTTTAGAAAGCAAATTTATGAAATGAAAGCTGAGAATAAAAAATGGGAAAATCATACATTGGTACGAAATGATTATGATACGGTACTGCCGGCGTTTTTTGCTACCAATTTAGTACTTGCCTATAAAGAAAATACCATTGGTGATTCTGTAATTATTAAGGTTAAGAATTATTATACTGAACAAGTTGTTGTTCTTGGGGTGGGTAAATTAGCCAAGAATATTAGAGAGTTAGTTGTTCCGGTACCCATATTAGCAGCCAGCCGTAATGGTAAGCCCAGCGAAACCAAGTTTACTGTAAGTAATGACCAGGTTAACTATCTGTTCTTTTCCATATTAAGTACTGATGAATTATTTTCCATAGAGATTAATCAATGGCCCGAGCCCACCGGAGCAACAACTCCATTACAGCAACTTACAGCGTTATATCCTTTCCCTGATACATCATTGATTGACAAAGTAGATGGGCAAAATATAATCATAAAAAGGGGTAAGGTTGTCATTGATCATCCTGTACTAATTCCGGCAGGTTATAATGTTTATTTTAATTCAGGAACAACAATCAACCTAATTGAAAAGGCGGCTATAATAAGTCATTCTGCCGTTTTTATGCATGGATCGAAAGATTCACTTATAATTATTACTTCATCAGATTCTACGTCTAACGGATTTGTCGTGCTTCAAGCTAAATCAAGATCCATAGTTAGCCATGTTTATTTCGAAAATTTGAATACTATTAATTATCATGGGTGGGTTCATACCGGAGCAGTTACCTTTTATGAGTCGGATGTTGAAATTACAAATACAAGCTTCAACCAAAATCAATGTGAGGATGCATTAAATATTATCCGCTCCAATTTTACATTGAGTAATTCATCTTTTAATAATATTTTTGGAGATGCTTTTGATGCAGACTTCTGTAAAGGAGAAATTATTAGCACTATTTTTACAGATATTGGTAACGATGCAATGGATTTCTCTGGAAGCAAAATTACCATTAGAAATTCAGAAGTTATTGGTGCAAACGATAAGGGAATTAGTGGAGGAGAGGATTCAAAACTTAAAGTCTATAATACAAATATCAAGAAAGCAAACATTGGGCTAGCATCTAAGGATTTTTCTGTTGTTGAGGTATTTGACTCTAAGGTTGAATCGTGTAATTATGGAATTGTTCTTCTGCAAAAAAAACCTGAATATGGTCCCTCAATTATGATTTTGAAGAATACTCAATTACTGGATCTGAAAACAGAAATGCTCATCGAGCTTTACTCAAAAGTTGAGATTGATGACCGAATAATAATTGGTAAACAATTGAATTTAAGCGAGATATTTTATTAGTCACATTTTATATTGAATTTTGGCTTAAGCATAATTATTTTGATAGATTAGTATATTATCAAGATATAAATATTGGTCGTTTGAAATTTGGTTACTTTTGATTTTTATAAAAAAAAGCAATAAATGATGTTTGAGGAATACCCTAAAATAAGAGAAGAATTACCAGAAGCATATAAACTCATCTATGTGAATCAATATAAAGAGAACAGAGAAGGCGAATCAACTGCATCTGGAATGGCACAAAAGATGGAGGCCTGGTTACATAAAAAAATTGCATTGGATGTTAAAAGCGATTTTGAGAAAAAGACTTTAGAAATTGGTGCAGGAACACTTAACCAATTGGATTATGAAAAAACTAAACATTATGACATCATAGAACCTTTTGGTGAACTTTTTAATGATTCACCAAAGCTTTTAAGGATAAATAAAGTATATAATGATATTAATGAAATAGAATTAAAACAAGCATATGATAGGATTTGTTCCATCGCAACTTTTGAACATATTACCAATTTACCTGAAGTAGTTGCTCGTACATGTATGC
>JABMPH010000074.1 GCA_013203805.1 Bacteroidota bacterium
AGCTAATTTAAGAATTAATTTTCGTATTGCGATTTACTAGGTATAGTGTATACCGTTTGTTAGGGGCAGTTTATTTTTTAACTTCATAATCAATACTAAATAGTCTTTCAATATCCCTTCCAAGTAGGTTCATATTTAATTGCCCAACGATACTGTATGTGCCTGGGATTTTTTTCTTTGCTGTAATTAATATTTGTCCAGGTGTTCTAGTTTCAAATTTGGTTGATAAATCATGATATAATGCATTACTCGGATTCTCAATATCTAATAATGCTGATGTTATCGGTGAAGATGTTTTTTCAATTGCAATACCCGCAATAGCCTTGTATTCCTCATCAATTTCGATTGTGTGTTTTTCGGCAATTACGAATACGTAAAATTTTAAACTATCAATTTCGGCTTTTAGATCTGAAAGTTCATTGGATAGGGCTTGATTTTCACTCTTCAATAATTCGATTTCTTCCTTATTAGAGTTACATGAAGTTATAATGATGATAAAAAGAAAAAGTATATTTCTCATAGAGTTAACTTATTTATTGACTTTGCAAAATTTAAAAATTCAGAACTTGAGGTTATTTCGGCCCTAATTGCCCCAAACGTTTGTTAGGGGTATTTTATTTACTTGAGATCATCTTAATAATATAATCTTTTATCTCTATATCACGTTCTTTTGGCCAATGTTCAAATATGATATTATAAGCTGCAGGCGAACCATTTTCGAGTAGTTTTCTTATTGCATCAAATCTTATTAATGGATCTTTTGAATCAAGAGCGTTTAATTCTGAAAGTATTCCAAACTCAATAGCACTTTCAACTATGGTGCTATATTTTACATCTATAAGATATAACTCAGTTAGTATTATATAGTTCCAGCTTTTTTCATTAACAACCTTTGCAACTAGAATTTCTGAAATATAATCTTTACTTAATTCAGAGGTATTATAATACTGCAATGTGTCTCTAACAAGTTTGCGAACTGATGGTATTACATATTTTTCAGGGTAATATTTTCCGATATCTCGATATAACTGAGCTAAATATACCTCAGATGCTTTATATCTAAATTGATACTTTATCCTTACTTCATTATTATCTGCAAGTACACACTTCAATTCATCTATTTCCTTATGTTCCCTTATATTGCAATGTATTATTTCCTTAGAAAGTCCAACCATATGAAATCCTTCCCCTAACATATTTGTCGTATCTAGTCCTGTTTTCGGTCTATTAATTAAGCCTCTCTCATAAGGAGCAATGACTAACACTTTGCAGCTAGATATTAGAAGGATAATGACTAAAATAATTGAGTATACTTTCATTGTTTTCAAATTGCCCCTAACGTTCGCGGTATGCACTGTACCGGTGAACGGAGGGTTGATTTTGGGTTTAAGTTAAAAGCTAATTTAAAAAAAAAAATCTCGATTACGATTTACCAGGTATAGTGTATAACCGCTTGTTAGGCATAGTATTTTTCTATTCTATATTTTAATTCAACTAATTCATTAATAGGAACTTCTATCACTGAATCAATATTTATATTACCGTCTGAAATAACTAATGTGCCAAGATTCTCAATTTCCCCTTTTGAATTTTGGATCTTAATTTTGATATTATTTGCTGATATTTCTCTTCTATTCCCTTTGAACAATTTATAATCTGCTACGCAAATAACATTTTCTTTTTCAAGGTAAATAATTTCTTTTCCGTATTTATTCCATAAATATAATTTTAGAAAGTAGTATCCAGTAGCCCAGAAAATTACATATGTTATTAAAATAGCAGGTTTGAGTTCAAATGTAATAACTAAAAATATTGTTGCACCAATAGGTATTAGAAAGGAGATGGATATTAAAATTTGCAAAATAAGGCTAGATATTTTTGAAGACTGAAGTACTTCAATAGTCATTATGCCTGGTGTTCTTTCCGTATAATTAATTCCTTCCATCATTGATCTGCAGCAAAAGTTTCTAGTGTGTTTCCTATATTATGCCTAACGGTTAGTATAAGAATAGTAGCCGACTACGGACTTCATTCCTGTCAAGTTACAGAAAAGTTGAAGCGGGCTACAAC
>JABMPH010000075.1 GCA_013203805.1 Bacteroidota bacterium
ACGTATACGTATCCTACCAAACCAGGTGGAGCCGTACTTCAGACTTTGGGAAATCAAGTTCCAATGTATGTAATATTAGGTAGTGCAGCAGAAACTAATTTGTACCTGGCAGAATTTAAACTTCTGGGAGCAAGTCTTTCTAAAACGGCTAACGAATATTTACAGCGTGGTGTTAGTTTATCGATTCAACGTATGGACCACATGGCAGCAGCCCATGAGAATCCGTATTATGCGGAAGATCCTGCTTTGGCAGACCCTACAGAAGGAGCTACAAAACTTAAGACCGGTGAAATTGATGACTTACTTCTACAAGAGGCTTATCAGTTAAATGGTACCGATGATTTGGAAAAAGTGTACATTCAGCAATATGTTCACAACATTAACACACCTGATAATCTTTGGACAACGGTAAGAAGAAGTGGTATTCCTAAGATTGGAAGTGCTTATTTTGCCTGGGAAGATTTTAAAGTGACTGACATTCCAAGAAGAGTGGTTGTTAATGAACCCGATCCGAATAACCTGATGTACGATATTGTGAAAGCCCATCAGAGTGCTGCAGGTTTTACACCAAACAATAATACACCTGCTGTATTAAACTCAGAACGTTTATGGTTTGATAAAAACAATCCGAATTACGGTGCAGGTCCTAATAACTAATATTGAAACGATTTTTTTATAGATAGTTTAGTTAGATTTGGTAAGATTAAACCGCTGTTCTTTAAGTTCAGCGGTTTTTTCTTAATTAGATGTTTATACTTCCTGATCTGGCTTAATTTTTGCAGTTTATAAACAAATCTTAAAATTAACTTAAATGATGAATTTCAAATTGTTTTTGATTGTTAGCTTGTGTGCGTTGTGCACACAAACAATAAATGCACAGCAAAGAGTTGTGAATGGAAAAGTAACAACTATTCAGGTACTTCCTTTACAAAAAGTATCGCTTGTTTTAAAAAATACGGAAAGCGAAATATTGAGCGATTCATTGGGGTGTTTTACATTTACCTGCGACGAAAAGGAACGAGTAACGGTTAGTGCTCAGGGCTTTACGTCGAAGAAGATTAAAATCTCCAATTTGGCAAAGGAAGATTCTTTACATGTTGACCTTAAATTTAAAAATAGTAAAAAGAACTTCGAAATTGCAACAAAAAACGGATACATAAGTAAGAAAGACCTTAATTATGCCATTGTGCGTTTGGAAGCAGGTCCCGATTACAGCACTTACAATACCATTCTGGACGCGATTCAAGGTCGGGTATCAGGCGTTTCTATAACCAATAATTCTATAATAATACGTGGAAATACCAGTTTAAACAGTGGTCCCATACCAGCCTTACTGATAGTAGATGGTACAATAGTAGAATATCCTGTTTTTGTAAGTATTCCTCCTTTAGAGGTGAAATCAATTAAAGTAATTAAAGATGCAGCCGCTTCATCACTTTATGGTTCTCAAGGAATAGGAGGCGTTGTTGTAGTTACTACAAAGTCAGGAAGCTTTTAGTTAGGTTAAAAGCATTTGAAAATAAAAGAGGGCTTGATTCAACCAGAATCAAGCCCTCTTTTTATGAAAGTTAGCTTATTTGGAAGCTTGATTTGGTTTACAAAGGGTAATATTGTTAAAACAATCTGAACACAGCTGTAAACTTTAAATAAACAGTTTAAACAGTGGACCCATACTGGCTTTGCTGATAGTAGATGGTACCATAGTAGAATTTCCTGTTTTTGTTGATATGCTCCCCTGGAAGTAAGTCAATTAAGATTATTAAAGATGCGGCTGCTTCTGCACTTTATGGTTCTCGTGGAATGGGTGGGGTTGTTATTGTAAAAACGAAAACCCACAATTAATAGACATCAATTATCACCCATCAGATGTTGGAGATATTATGCATGGCAATGGGATGGATCTTGATGAGGATAATGACGTGATTTATGTAAGTGTTAACGGATTTAGTGAAGTTTGGGTTGTTGATCATAGTACAACCACGGAAGAGGCTAGAACCAATACAGATGGAAATTATAACAAAGGTGGAGATTTATTATATCGATTTGGTAATCCAACAGCTTACAAAAACTCACAAGGCGATCGTTTGTTTTTCAAAAATCATTTTCCTAATCTTCTTGAAGGTAATGTCCCCGGTGCCGGAAACTTCATGATATATAATAATGGGGTTAGATTTGACGGCTCTGCTTCTAGGGCAACAACTTTAAATTTTGGGAATTCAAACGCCTGGATTGGCGCAGATGTGGATTCATTTAACAGTAATTTTGGAAATTATTTTAATGGAGATATAGATGATGTAAGGG
>JABMPH010000076.1 GCA_013203805.1 Bacteroidota bacterium
GATCAATCCTTTTATCGGGTTCAAGACGCATATTAAAAGATCTTTGTTGTGATAACCGCATAATACACTCAGTATGTGTGGGTTCATCAGGACCTTGCCATAAAGGAATAAAAAAAACAAAAACTATACCTCGTACAAATAATAAACAAAATAGCAAAATTACAATACTGTTGAAATTTATACATATGTTTGTTTTATTATTAATCATTTAATGAACATCATGCTTTATATAAAGCATATCCAAACAAATAATGCAGACATTACAAAACTACCGATACCATAGAAAATCAAAATTTCCACAAGGTTGATATTAATCTCTTCAGCTCCACGTGACAATTCTAATACACTCGCAACAATGCGGTTCTCATTATTTTTTATTTGTAATCCCCTTATCTTATCACTTACGATAGTTAATGATCTTTCCGATACTGCCCGTTTGTGTTTTCTCTCGTCAAAATTATTCCTAGTTTTCAACATTTCATTACTTAAAACATTCATGTTTTTTTCAATCACTACTATTTGTCTATGAATATACTCATTTTCCCCGAGTATCTTGCTTTTATCCACATTTAAAACGCTCAATCTCGATTCTAAATTTCTAATAAAATCCGTAGTTAAATTAAGTTTATCCATATCTACTCTTATATTCTCTTTTATGATCTTAATCATTTCATTTAATCCACTTAAAAACTCCTCATTATAACTTAATCTGTTTTTATATTCATTTTTCTTCCCTAAATATACACCCCGGGTCTTATTAATTTTGGCAAGTTTAATTTCTGTTTTGTTAAACTTGCCAAAAATCTTAATATACTCATCATTTAAAGCTTTTAAATCCATTTCAAGTTTATGATTAACTAGTATAAATTCCTCATTTTGTAAATAATTAAATTGTAATACATACGATTCCGTTAAAGCATCAGCTAAATCTCTTACAATGCTTAAACGTTTATCTCTAACTATAATCTCAAGTATATTACTATTACTTGACAATTTAATTCGTGTTATCTTTTGCAAATCCCCTAATTTCAAGTTTGAATTAAAATGCAATTTATTGATTTTATCTATGACCAGACAGCGAAAATTAGTATCACTAAATAAATCTTCAAATAAGTTTCCGGAATATGGAGCTTCCGGCACAATCCTGTTACCGGGATTGTACGGAGAGGTAACTAATATTTTTGTTTTTGCTAAATAAACAGGGGCCTTTACTACATTCACAAAACCGGCAACACTCATGCACAAACATGTCATAATGACAATAAATATCTTTTTCTGCCAAAGTATATTGATATAATAGTTAAATTTAAGTTGCACTATTTGATTTTTGTCTTAATTTTTCCATTACCAAACCTCTAAATTTACTGTCTGGTTGTTGTAAATAATTTTGTAAGAATAATAACGGACAAAATTAAATAAATTAGAAATAACGCGAAAATTGATATGTATAAGTATGGAGATATACCTATCCCGTATTTAGCAGCAACTCTACCTATGAATATTTCGAAATATTCTAAAGATACAGGAGATTCTATAGGTTGCCTAAAATGAGATTTAGTGTTACTTTGTGTTCCATTATGTGGTGTGTTATGAAAAACGATTCTTTCAACGCTAAAATCTATCAATATAACTGTAATATATATTAAAAACAAAATTGATATAACATACAATCTTTTCTTCATCTCTATTTATTTTCTGAGAGCACTCCAGGTGGAACAAGTTCCTCTAAAACCCTACTTTCTTCTTCACAATCCGGTTTACTTTTTTTCTTTACACCGGGTTGTATGAGTTTATCAAGTATACTGCTATTAGATAAAGGCATTATTCCATAATTAATGTCATTTTCAATACAAATGTTTTCTATTCGTAAGATCACTTTATCTGACTCCGAAGGCATTGCAATAATAACCTCTTTAACATTAAGCCTGTGGGCTATTTCAGTTAATTCTCCAGTTGTACCACATACCTTTACACCATGTATCTTTTTGTTGCATTTCAGAAAATCATCATCAATAAATCCGACCACTCTCAAACCGGATAAAGGATTATTTCTAATCTCTTTTAATATAAGCTCTCCAGCACTTCCGGCTCCTATTATCAACGTATTTTCACCACCAACCCTATGATTAATTATTAATTCTCTAAATGCCCTGAAAACACAACGACTTCCGCCTATCATGATTAATGTCAGCATCCAGTCAATAATAAAAACCGATCTTGAATAACCATAACTAAACCTGGCAAACATAAATGCCGCAAATACAACAATAAGAGAACTAATAGTAACTGCTTTAATAATACCAATTAAATCCTGAACACTTATATATCTCCAATTACTTTTATATAATCCCATTATATAAAAAACAATGCTTTTCACGATTATCACATATGGGCAACTTTCAATAAATGTCTCAAAAAAAGGTTCCTGCAGTATTCCTTCGGTACGAATAAGATATGATGAAAAATA
>JABMPH010000077.1 GCA_013203805.1 Bacteroidota bacterium
AATAAACTCAATAGAGGGAATATTAATTCATTTCGTTCAATCCAACAATTATTTCTTTAAACTGCACAAAAAAGTTGTGTTTTGAAAATATTGAAGAAATATATGGGCTACTTTCTCAGCGAACCCTACTTATTCCTGTAATCATCAGGATTAGTATCATAGTTTTAAAAATAAAGTTAGTTTTCATTGTTTTTAGTTTCAGTAGATTATTAGTAGTTGTTATTATTATATACTAAGTGGTGTTTAATCATCATTACACATAGAACCTAATTGAATAATTTTCAATATCAAAAGTGGCAAATGTATTATTTAAATTCATTCTAAATAAAAAAATGTTATGACATGTATCATAACGTGTTATGAAATTTGATTTATGAATAAAAAAAAGCCATCAAACCGAAGTTAGACAGCCTTTTTAAGTTATATGTTGTTTGTAATATGTTAAGTGTTATTGGTTATGTTATAAGTTATATGTTGTTTCAACACAACTCATAACCTACAACCTAAACCACAAACCTTTTCCGAAAACCAAATACAATAAACCCTCCAATTAATATAATACCAATGTAAATTGCCCAATCCGAAACCGGAATACTTGGGTCAGCAGTTAATCCAAATGCAAAGTCATCAGTAAGTTGACTTCTTCCATCAACAAACGATTTTCCATCGCCATAAGGCGAGGTTAACCATGCAAAATCACAACTACCTGCCGGACTACCCTGTATTGATACCCATCCATCTACAAGTCCGGAAAATGGTTCTGAGAGCGTATAAGAATATCTCAATATGGGTTTACTGTTGGTTCCATATGTAGATCCTGTGTTGGTTCCCGTTGCATTCACAGGGTAAGTTCTATAAAGCTCTCCCACTGTACCTGCATTGTCTCTGTAAAATGAAATAACAAAGTTTTTTTGATTTTCATCACAATAATCTTCTCCAACAACAGTACTACCCCACCATTCAATATCGGTTATCCCTCCAATAATATTTGAAAAGTTGTCGTATATTTTCAATCCTGATAAAACATCCGAAACAAGGGCATTGTTGTTCTGTGCATTTGGATCTGGCGACTGACAGAAATTAACTTCAGGACCACAGCATAAACTATGGATTATTATTGTTACAGTATCGGTAATCAACATACCACATGAGGAAGCTGAGCTTTGTTGTAATCGGTAATATGTAGTATCAGTTAGTTCTCCCGGTTGGTAATTTAAATCTGTAGCCCCGCTTATATCACCAAAGGTTATTCCATCAGCAGATGATTGCCACTGATAAGTATATGGTGTATTACCTCCTGATGGAGCAACTCCCACAAATTCATCGGGGGTTCCGCTTGTACAAAATGCCTGATCTTCAGAAATTGAACCTACAGCTAATTCATCATAAACAGTAACTTTCCATGTTCCTGTGGATGTTTCAAATGTAGTATTACAAGTTGCATCATGGGCATAACGCCTATAGCTTGTTGTGGTTGTGAGATTTGCAGGAGGGTCGTAACTTGTGCTGGTAGCACCGCTTATAACACTACCTGCAGTAGCAAAATCGTCTATACTAGATTCCCAACTATAGGTTATTGTTCCATCGCCACCACTGGCAAGGGTTGAACTTCCAATTACATTGGGATCACCATCATAGCAAATTCCTTCACCGGTGGTTAATATCGCCCCAGGAGTAAACTCGTCGTAAACGGTTACAAGCCATGTACCAATTGAACTTTCAAAAACTGTATTACAAGTAGCATCCTTGGCTTGTCGACGGTAATATGTACTGGATGTTAATCCACTTGGTGGATCGTAAGTTGCAGCATCGCTGCTCGAAATAGTGTTTGTAACGGTACTAAAATTATCGATACTATATTGCCATTGATAAGTAATACTACCATCACCACCACTTGCAGATGTGGTACTACCTATAACACCCGGATCACCATTGTAACAAATAGTTTCACCGGTAGTTTCAATCTCACCTGCGACAAACTCATCTCTTACGGTTACCATCCAAACACCTGTTGAACTTTCAAAGGTTGTGTTACAAGTACCATCCTTGGCTTGTCGTCGGTAATATGTAGTGGTTGTTATCCCGCTTGGTGGATCGTAAGTTTCAGCATCGCTACTCGAAATAGTGTTTGTAACAGTACTAAAATTATCGGTACTATATTGCCATTGATAAGTAAAGCTATCATCGCCACCACTGGCTGATGTGGTATTACCTATAACACCCGGATCACCATTGTAACAAATTGTTTCACCGGTGGTTTCAATAGCACCTGGGGTGAAATCATCTCTTACAGTTACAAGCCACGTGCCTGTGGAAACTCCAAAAGTAGTATTGCAGGTTCCATCGTGGGCATAACGTCGGTAGCTTGTTGTTGCCATGAGGTTTGCCGGAGGATCATAGTTTTCGCTTGTGGCACCACTTATTTCTGATCCTGCTGTTGCAAATGCATCCAATGAAGATTCCCACTTGTAAGTTATTGTTTCATCACCTCCACTGGCAACTGTTGAGCTTCCAATTTCCACTGGATCACCATTGTAACATATTGTTTCACCTGTGGTTAATATTGCTCCGGGTGTGAAAGTAGCATAAACTATCATTGCAACAACATTTGATTCAGCGGCTCCCGTCCAGTCGCTCGAACAATCAACTCGTGCAAGCCTTTTGTACCACGAAGATGTAGTTATGGCAGGAGGATCATAGGTTGTAGAGGTAACACTTACAATATCACCGAATCCAGAAGAAGAATTTGTGGTTGATAATTGCCATTTGTATTCTAAAGTTCCTGTTTCGCCACTGGCGGCGGCTGTACTTGTAATTTCTTCAGGGTCAAAACCAGTACAACTGCCCTGATCAGCTGCTATGGTTCCTCCTGAAGTTGGGTCGGTACAAGGTGGAACATAATTAGCAGAATACGCTCCAATACTTGTATTATTACCAGCTGTTCTTACCACTCCACGTTGGTCGGTATATGCTCCATCGATTAACGGGCTTCCATTCCAGTTACTTGTTGGTGGGATTCCTGTTGTATCACTTGCGGCGGCAAAACTATCCGTTCCCAGAGCAATTGTTTCTGTTGGGCCACCATTATCGGCAAGGGTAGAAGATAGGTTCAAATAACCGGTAGTTGTACCGGTACCATCCTGAAGAGTATAAGTGGCGTCTCCATCCTGATTAGTCCAATCACCGGTTCCTGTCCATGTATACCCAGCACTGCTTTTTCCTACAACATTATAGCCATTATCAGTTGTGGTTCCCGACCAATACTGGTAATCCATTTTAGTATCACTGTCAATATTCTCTGCAATAATCGAATTTCTGATGGTTAGTGTGCCCCCAGACTGCATACCTGCAACACCTGTCCCAGCAGAATTTCCACTTATTGTGGAATTATTAATTTCATCGATACCCTCAATATATAATCCGCCATATTTTGATTGCGTATCACCAGTTCCACCTGAAGCAGTTGCGGAATTACCAAATATTGTTGAATTGTTTAACGTTAAGTTTCCAAGGCTATAAATACCGCCTCCATATCCAACGGCAAAATATCCACCAGTGCTTATTACATTGTTATTGTTAATAGTGGAATTATTTACTGTCAGGATTCCTGCAGTATAATTATAGATTCCGCCGCCTTGATTAAAACCTGTACCGCTAACTTCATTATTGCTTACTATAACCCTGCGAAGTGTAAGCGTTCCTTCATTTCTGATTCCACCGCCATGTTTAATACCCGATATCGACTTGCCATATCTAATTGTAACATCAGAAAATATAGCGGTATTACCTGTGTTAATTTTACAAACTCTGCTTGTGGCGGTCCCTGTAGAAGCTGCTGCTTGTATAAATGTAGAGGATGCTCCGTCACCTTGTGCAGTTAAAGTTTCACCGATTGTAACACCAGCGACTGTTATACCACCTGCAGCTATTGTTGTTCCGTGAAAAGTCTTAGTTCCGCTGCCAGAGAGAGTCAAAGCATTATAGCTATCGCTGAGGATTGTTTGGTCTGCTCCATCATATGCAATAGTACTTGTTGATTCAGTTAGTGTACCAAGACTGGTTACTGTAGCCCCCAGATTTAGATATCCTGCATCAGTGAATGTTACAGCTCCACCAGTTGCATCAAAGGAACCATTTGCATCAATAGTGGCTGTTCCGATTGATAAAGTTCCGTTTATATCTAGACCTCCATCAGCTGTGAGGTCTGTCCCATCACCATCAGCAACAGTTAGCGTAACACCACTATTTACTGTAAGTGTTTTACTTGCGTTGATAATGGTTTGGTCGATACTTACATCACTATCAACCGCAACGTCTGCATTAATAATAATACCACCCGAATTTAAGGCAGTTGGGGTTTCGGTGGCAGCTGTTGTGTAATCACCCGGAGTTGTTCCTCCAGTTGTATTTGTAAACCATACTGTTCCAAATGCACTCCAATTGCCTGTTACTTTTGCCATGTAATAGGTGGATGAATAATTCTCAGAATATGCTCCTATACTAGTGTTTTGATCTGCAGTTCTAACAACACCTCTTTGGTCTGTATATGCCCCTTCAGTTACAGGACTATTATTCCAATTGTCAAAAGAAGGAATTCCTGTAGTAGGGCTTGCGGCGGCAAAACTACCTGCGGTCAAAGCCAATGTTTGTGTTGAGCCACCGTTGTTGGCAAGAGTTGGTAAAAGATTTAATGTTCCTGTTGTTGATGTTCCATATTTTGTAAATGTACCGCTCCCTGCCTGATCAGTCCAGTCGCCTGTTCCTGTCCAGGAATATCCCGAAGATATACCAACAACATTGTATCCGTTGTCAGTTATTGTTGTACCAAGACTGTAAAAGTCTGCATTATTATTATCGGCAATAATTGAATTATTTATTGATATTGTACCAACTAAAGTAAAAATTCCATCACTATTAGCTGTCGCAGTATTTCCGCTGATGGTTGAATTGCTTATAAATACTTCTCCTTCAAAATTAGCCAAACCGCCACCGTTATTTGCATTATTTCCGTTTATTGTTGAGGAGTTGATTGTTGTTGTGGAGGATGCAACTAATACTAATCCCCCGCCATTACTCGAACTTACAGCAGTATTATTGTTGATTGTGGAGGAGGTTACTGTTAAAGTGCCATAATTATATATCCCGCCGCCGCCTCCAACCCCTGTATTGTTGTCGATAGTACAGGAGGTGACTGTTAAACCGCCATTATTATATATCGCGCCACCATAATAAGCTTTGCTTCCTGAAACTGATGCGTCTATTAAATCCAATATCCCGGCGGCAACATATATTCCGCCGCCGTAACCTGCTGGAACATCTCCTTCAGTTGAAATATCCCCGCCCTTGATGGTCATGTTTGAGATATTTACAGTTTTGCCAGATGCGTTGATATTGAATACACGCCAGGTGGAGGTGCCTGGTGTTGTTACCTGAACAGTAACGGGTGTTCCGCTTCCGGTTGTATTAGCGCCGTCAATAGTCACACCTTGAGTAATGGAAAGCTCGGATGAAATGGTGATAGTTTCATTTGGTGATGACAAATTAAATGAAATGGTGCCACCATCACATACATCGGCTAAGGCTTGCCTTAACGATCCTGCACCTGCATCAGCATTGGTAGTTACGGTGATTGCATTTGAGCAGGAAGGTAAGGTTGTGAAACTTAGTACAGAACCTAATATTTGACTGGTATTACCACTTAGAGTATATTTATAATATGCACTAACCCAATAGGTTGTGGAGGGGGCAAGTCCTGTCATGGTAGAAGCGAAATTGGCAGTACCGTTTCCCTCCTCAGTAAAAAAATCGGGGGCAAAAGGAAGAGGGTTTGAGTTTGTTGAGCTCCAACAAACACCCTTTTGAATTATTGTTCCGCCACTCAGGTAAATACCAGATCCACCTGAAACTGCACTAGTTTGGGTGATTCCTGTAACAGGAGTTGTGGTTATATTATTACCCACGCGTCCACTACCGGCTCCACTATTGCTTAGGTCAGGACTCGATTGTTGAGCAAATGCTGTACTGCAGGCAACTACAAATGCCAGTATAAAAAATAGATTTTTCTTCATCACAAATTGTATTGGTAAATAATTCTTCTTTTCCAAAATATCTGAAAAGCATAACAAATCTAGTACAAATTTACTTGACTGGTGGGTCTATATAAAGAGAAATGTTCTGAATGCACACTATAATGTTCTGAACGTAGCTTATTTTGTTCCTATAAAAATGGACTTAGGTAACCGGATGGTTTTTAGTTGGTTAATTTTTTCCAATGAATTTTAATGTTTACTGTAAGCGAGGACTTGTTGTAAGCGAGGACGCTTACAACAGGGAGGGTGAAATGGGATTATCCTTCAGTCGTGGACGCTTGAAATGGGATTCATCCGCTATTGTTTTATGCGTCCAATCTTTTTACATATTGGATGAATAAAAAACTTGATGAGGGTTGATTTGAACCTACAATCCGGCAAATATAAATGGCTCTTTTTCAGTAAATAAATCGGCTACATTTCCTGAATAGTTCTTATCATTTCCTACCGGAAGCATTCGGGTGCTTGTGTTCTCTCCAAAATCGATGTCTTTCATCTCTACCCAAAATACATTGGGACTCAGTACGGTTTCGAAATAATAAACCTTATTTTTTTGATCCGAAACAGATCTCCACCTGGTGGATGAAATATTGGGCTCATCTTTTGAAGTAATTCCAAAGGGCACCGAACAGTTTCTGATCACGCTAAAAACACTTGCCACAGCGACTCTTTTATTATCGGTTTTAGGTATGGCATTAATATAGTATGAAGCCCTGACAAACCTGTCTGCTGCACGGTTTGTACCTGGCAACATGATGGTTCCTGGAATACCTTCCCAATAGGTGTTTATGGCCAGTTGTTTTTCAAATACGGGAGAGTTGGTCATGACCTGATATGCCCTGCTGTGATGGATCACCAGCTTGCCATCGATATACTCAAAGATGGCATTGTCGCCTGTTGCATCCGAAATGGACAGGTGAAGGGTGGTAAATTTATCTGTTCCGGGGATGTAAGCCGACACGATTACAAATTCCTTTTTTTCCAATTCTGCAACAGCTTCATTTACAGTAGCAAAATTATCCAGTACATACTGCGCCCATGCGGCAATGGATAAACCCTTTTGGTTGCCCGTGGTATCAAAAACAGGATATTTTGACTCGACAAGCCACAACAAATTTGCCACCAGTCCTTTTTCGTTCATACCATCAGATACTGCAATATCCCATGAGCTGGCAACCACACTACCGTATTTTGATGTCCAGGAAATTGAATTGCGCCCAACTTCTCCATTTCTTTGCATTCCCCTTGGGAAAATCCATAGGTTAGCTGGAATTTCATCTTTCCAATCCATAGAGCGGGCAGTTATGTATGTGCCATTTGGACCGTGATATACAACCCGGGTACAGGCGTTAGCCTTATTTACAGGCAATTGAGAGGCTAGAAATAGCGAGATTAGTAAAGTGACGATTTTAATATGGTTTTTCATTATTTATGGAGTATTTTAGATAAAAATACTACAATTAAATTAATCTTGACAGGAAATGTTATGAACATGATCAATAATGTTCCGAAAATACTGTTTGAGCGTTTTAGAATTTGCAAACGTTTAGTTGAAGCATACATATCCTTTCGTCTTACAGTCATTTCGACAGGAGAAATATGACGTAGGAATGTTTCGCAGTGGAGAAACGTAAGTTCGGCGAAGCTAAATCCCTTGAGTAGTTTCTTCAGTTTTTGGGAGATTCCTCCGCTCGTTCCTCGGTAATGACATCGGAAAACAGTTCGATTTAATAATAAGAAAAATATGAGTTAAACAAATTTAATTATCCTCAGGAACTCTTCTTTGTAGTTATTACCGATGGGTATCTGATGTTTTTCAATCTTTACATAATCCTGACCGATGGCGGAAATATGCTGTAAATTTATTATATATCCACGATGAATTTGTGCAAAATTAGAATCAAGCTTTAGTTTATAATCATTTAAGCTGCCGCGGACAAGAAATTTATGGTTGTCTTTAGAAAAAATCTCGATATATACATGATCACTTTTAATAAATAGAATATCTTCAAATTTAACCTTAATAAATAATTGTTTTTGTTTTATAAATAAAACTTGTTTTAAGGGTGCGGCTTTGTTAGTGTCGTTTTTATGAGATTGTAAGTCAAAATTTGAGAGTGCAATTTCAATGGAAGTATATAATTCCTCTTTACTAAAAGGCTTGACGAGATAAGCTGAGGGTGATACTTTTTTTGCTCTTTCAAGTGTATCGGAATCAGTATTTGAGGTTAGGAAGATAAATGGAATATTGTATTTTTCCTTTATTATTTGTGCAATGTCAATGCCATCTTTTTTTCCCGACAACCTTATGTCAAGCATTGCCAGATCGGGTTTAAACTCTTGAATGGTGTCCATGGCTTCTGTAAATGTTATTGCCGGCTCCGCTACATTGTAGCCAAGTTCAATCAATGCTTCACAGATATTGTCAGCAATAATAATCTCATCTTCAACAACAACAATTTTAACCTTATCCATTATACAAATTTACTACAAAATTATATTTATTATTGGAGATTTTTAACCAAATTAATGAATTATTTAGAAAAAACTAACAACATTGCCACAAGTGGACAAGGCATCTAGATTTAATACAATTTTATTTGCCTCATGTGGCTGAGAATACAGCTCAAGATATTCCTCGACCTTGTCTTGGGATCCCCGCCTGATCAGACGGGCAGGAGTTCGGCTAGATGATTTTGAAATCAAAAACAGAGTCTCACTGAACTACTCCGACATCCGCCTTTGATTCGTGTCCTTAAAAACAATTTGAAAAACACAGCCATTTTGGCATTTATAATTCAGTGAGCCGTGCAATTGTTTGGCAAGTCGTTTAACTAGTCGTAGTCCAAGGCTTGAGGTATTTGAAAGATCGAAATCAGTTTGTAGACCTTTTCCACTATCTCTTATGGTCAGTATATATGTATCTTCATTTTTTTCTTTTATCGTGATGGATAGGCGATTTCCTTTTTTGTCAGAAAATGCATACTTGAAGGCGTTGGTGATTAATTCGTTAAGGATTAATCCAAGGGGTATGGCCGTGTCGATATCAAAATGCATATCTACTATATCAATTTCAATATTAACTCCACGTGTTACAGGATAAATACCTTTAATTTCGTTCGTTAGTAGTGTCGTGTATTCGTTAAAGTCGATATTTGTAAGGTTCTCATTTTGATATAGTTTTTGATGAATAAGAGCTATTGCTCTTACTCGTTCCTGACCTTCATGGATACTTTCAAGGGCTTTTTCATCATGAATATCTTTCGACTGCAATTCGAGTAAACTGGAAACTAATTGCAAACTGTTTTTTACCCTGTGATGAATCTCCTTCAATAGCAATTCTTTTTCCTCAAGCGATTTGTTTATCAGAATATTTTTCTCGTTAAGAATAACAGCTTGCTTTTTATTTCTCCTGGCATAAATAAAAATGAATACAGCGATAAGGATAATGAGTGCTGTTGTAAAAACAAATATCAGCTTAGCCTGTTTCTGTGCCAGCAACTCCTTTTCGTGCTTGTATTTTACCTCCTGGTCTAATTGCAATTGATGAATACTGTCTTTTATTTGCTCCTGATGGAATTTGAACGACATATCCAGTTGGGTAAACTCTTTCATTTTTTCTTCATTCAAGATGCTGTCATTTAGTTCAGTATGAATTTCCAAATATTTAAGTGCTTGTACTGGGTTATTCAGTTCTTTATAAGTCACCGACAGAATGTGAGATAGTTTGAGTTTTTCGTGTTTGAAATTATGCTCATTTGCAGCCTTATAACCTTTTTTTAGAATGCTTAGTGCACTGGTTGGTTGTTTAATTCTTAAATAAGCCTCCCCGGCATAAGCTGTTGCATCAGCATATTGCCTGAAATCACCATATTCTTCTGCAATTGGGATACTTAGGTTGCAATATTTAATAACATTTTCGTTATCAGGAGGATCGAGTTCAGCATAATAATATGCCAGTACCGAATAATAACCACAAAGTCCCAACTGATAGTCAAGACTTATATAAACCTTTTTTGCCTTTTCCAGCAATTCAAGTCCTTCATCTGTTTTTCCATTGTCGAGATACATCTCTGATAAATTATTGTAGGTCATACCCAGGCTTACGGTTGTATCAATTTTCTCAAGGTAATTTATTGCTAACATATAGGCTTCTTCTTCCTTTACTTTATCTTTGGTTTTTCTATAAGTTATACCTATTTTATCATAAATCCTCCCAACATTTTCATAAGCTTCAATGGCTAAAAACTCCGGTATTGCATCCTGATAGTGCTTTAATGCATGGTAATAATCGCTCTGTTCAAATAGTATAAACCCAATATTTTCATTGGTAAGTCCTTTCCAGAAATGGTCGTCAGTATTTTTTATTTTTTTTAAACCTTTACGATAATAATTAATTGCTTCATTGTAGTTATCGTTTTCGTAATATCTGTATCCAATAATTATATATACTTTTCCTTCCTTTAGGGAGTCACCACATATAGCATAATAACTTGCCGATTTATTATAGTAGAAATATGCTGAATCGAGATTTTTAATACTTAAAAAGTATGCTCCAATGTGTTTATATGAGTCGCCTAAATAATGGTTGAGGTCTTTATCCATTGCATAGGCTAGCAAATTCTTCGCTTGAATATACATTTCATCATACTGCTGCAACCTAAGTAATGAATCAACTTTTACATAAAGGGTTTCAGCTATTGAATCTGTCTCAGTTTCTGTTGAATAAACTTTGTGAGTTGATAAGGTCAGAAGTGTGGCCAACAGGATATAATAATATCGTATTTTGTTCATTGTATAACAGGGGTTTGGTATAAAATGTGTCCTTTTTCTGAAGAGAGTAAAGATAATGTTTTTTTAAATAAACTTAATATCATCTTAACCCTAATTTCAAGTTTGTGAGTAAATTTGCATTCTCAATTAATAATTGTATTAATTATGAAAAAGTTAATCCGTATATATTTCATGATTTTTGTGCCGCTTGCAATATTATCTTCTTGTAAATTAAATAATCATGATGAGGAATTAGTAGAAGTTCACCAGAACATAATATTGCTGATAGGTGATGGAATGGGGTTAAGCGAGCTTTCAGCAGCTTTTTATTATGGAAACACTGAGCCCAACTTTGCAAGATTTAATGAAATAGGGTTTGTCAATACTTCCTCGGCTAAACATAAAATTACAGATTCATCCGCAGGAGCAACGGCATTTGCATGTGGTGAAAAAACCTATAACGGGGCAGTTGGATTAAATGCTGATTCGATTGCAATACCAAATATGGTTGAAGTATTATCTGATATTGGATATTTTACAGGTATAATTTCAACATCTTCAGTTACACATGCAACACCTGCTTGTTTTTATGCTCATGTTGAAAGCAGAGCTATGCAGGATGAAATAGCCAAGCAGCTTGTGGATTCCGATATAGACTTTTTTGCTGGTGGAGGCACAAACTATTTTATTAATCGTGCAGATAGCATAAACTTATATCCACAACTTGAGAAAAATGGTTTTTTAATTAATCAGGATATAGAATCTATTGTGCCTGATGAAAATAAAAAATATGGCTTTCTTTTGGCCGAGGATGGAATGCCAACAATGTTGGAAAACAGGGGTAATTTTCTGCCGGATTACACAAAATTTGCTTTGGATTATTTCACAAAATCTGGAGCTAGTTTCTTCTTGATGGTTGAAGGTTCACAAATAGATTGGGCAGGACATGATAATAATGCTGAATATTTGATTGCTGAGGTACTTGATTTTGATAAAACTGTAGGCCTGGCCATGGACTATGCTGAATTAATAGGGAATACTTTGGTGATTGTATTAGCCGATCATGAAACAGGAGGTTTTACCCTTGCCACAAATGATGGTGATTATTCAACCATTAAACCAACCTTTGCATCTAATGGTCACTCAACTACATTAATTCCTGTTCTGGCTTATGGCCCAGGAGCTGAAAAATTTAAAGGGATTTATCAGAACAACGAAATTTTTAACAAGATATTAGAAATAGCAAAGTAGAGATATTTATACATCCTTTGTGCATTACCTAATGGTATCTCCTAATTAAGAAAACCCCTATTATAACCTGCAACAAGCTGGCATAAAAGTTCAAAATGAAAAGGATTACTTCATGATTTATTAAAAACATAAAACTCGATTTAGAAAAGGATTTGGTTAACCTTGATACCATAATTGTTGATAGGATGAGAAAAGTAACATCTGCAAGTAGTTTATTAGCATTTCTCGCATCAAAAGCATTAGATCATTTAAAATTATATGTTCTTAAAAAAAGAAAATGTTTTTGGGTCGACAAATATTATACCCGCTACCAATACTTTAGACTAATTGATAAATCAATTCTTGAATACATTGATCTATAACCTGTGAAAGTAAAATAATGTGGTCAACCTTAATACAACAAGTTAAATCAAATCTGCTATTTTCCGGAAAGCATCATCGTCTTTAATCACATAGTGCTCGGCACCTTTTTGAATGGTTTTCATGGCGATACCATAACTTTCCTGGCTCGAAAGCATGATGAACCTAGTATTTGGCAGGTGTTTGCGAATGGTTTGCAAAATTTGTAATCCATTGGCTGCATCTTTCTTTACAGTATTCATATAATAATCAAGTATCACCACATCCGGATTTTCCGAAACATGCAGCATGCAATCCTCGCCTGTATAAAAAATACGGATCTTGTGGGCAATACTCCTTGTCAAATAATCAGATAAAGCTTCTGTTAACATTTCGTCATCGTCAACAATAAATATTTTTTTTGGTTTTGAAAATTCCATTTTGTAAAAATTTTGGGTAAATGTACTATAATTTAGTTAATGATTCTTTCATCTCAATTAATGCTAACTGTACTTTACTTATCAGTAATACCGTTGATTCAATTATACTTTTCGAATCGGATTTGTCTCTGCAAAGGTATTCCAGTTTAATAGCAAGATCTTTAGTTTCCTTCATCCCCATCATAATCCACTTGGTTTTAAAAGCATGGATTTGTGTTGCAATTTCTTCATAATCTTTTGATTTGAGAGCTACATTTAGTTTTTCGATGAGTGCAGGTGCTGTGGAAGTAAACATACCAATGTATTTCTTCATTCGGGTTTCATCTCCTTCACAAAAATTATTGAGGTAGGTCAGATCAGTAATTCCAGATGCTTGAATTTTTTCTTTCTTTGATTTCATCTCCTTAATTACCTTCAAATCAATTTTCAATGCTTGTGCAATTCCTGTAATTAATTGAGATTTGCTGAAAGGTTTGGGGATATAGGAATTCATTCCTGCATCTTTACATTTGTCCAGATCGGTACGTAGCACACTTGCGGTAAGTGCAATTATTGGAATATCTTTTACCGGATCTTCAAAATTTGTTCTGATAAATTGTGTGGCATCAAATCCATTCATTACAGGCATTTGAACATCCATCAATACAACATCGAATCTGATTTCCCTGAGGAAAGCAATTGCTTCCTGCCCATTGGACGCCTCATGTATTTCGACTTTTGATTTCGATTTCAACGTATCACTGGCAACAATCCGGTTGTATTCGTTGTCGTCAACAACTAAGATTGTTAATCCATCTAATACACTACCATCAATGTCTTGTTCCTGTGCCAGCCGAAGTTCCAGTTTTTCTTCCGAACCTTTTTCTAGCGGTATAACAAATGAAAAAGTGGTTCCTGAACCTTCCTTGCTTTCAACGTTAATATTACCACCCATCAACTCAACCAGTTGTCGCGAAATACTCAAACCCAACCCGGTACCGCCATATTTTCGGGTGTCAGAAGCATTGGCCTGTGAGAAACTATCAAATACAGATTTCAATTTATCCTTTGGAATTCCAATTCCTGTGTCAACGATAGTAAAACAAATTCCATTATCTACTTTTGTAATATCTATCGAAACACTTCCATTCTCTGTAAACTTTATGGCATTTCCGGCGAGATTGATAAGCACCTGAC
>JABMPH010000078.1 GCA_013203805.1 Bacteroidota bacterium
ATGGAATACTAGGCTTTGCCGAACTGCTTAAACAACCAGGGTTAACGGGCGAACAACAGCAAGAATATATACGTATCATTGAAAAAGGTGGTACACGAATGCTCAATATAATTAACGACATTGTTGATATTTCGAGAATCGAATCGAAACAGGTAATAACCTCCCTTTCAGAAACCAATATTATTGAGCAGATTGAATACATTTACATGTTCTTTAAGCCAGAGGTTGAAAATAAAGGAATTAACCTTCTTATCAAGAATGAACTCCAAGTCCAAGATGCCATTGTTGTTACAGACCGTGAAAAATTATATGCGACCCTGACCAATCTGGTTAAAAATGCTATTAAATACACCGAAAAAGGTTCCATTGAATTTGGTTGTAAAATTATAGAGATGCACGGACGTGCATCTCTACAATTTTACGTAAAAGATACCGGTATCGGTATTCCCAAAGATCGGCAAGAAGCCATATTTGAACGTTTTATACAAGCCGATATTGAAGATAAGATGGCACGTCAGGGAGCTGGCCTGGGGTTAGCCATTTCCAAAGCCTATGTGGAAATGCTGGGAGGTAGTATGTGGTTGAAAAGCAAAGAGAATACCGGAAGCACATTTTATTTTGAACTCCCTTACAATCCGGTTATGGATGTGCAAATAACTGCAAAAAGTAGAGTTTTGGAGGAACTGGAAGAAAACAAGATCAATAACCTTAAAATATTAATAGTTGAGGATGATGAAACATCTGCGCAACTGATTTCAATCGTGCTTAGTAAAACTGGTAGAGAAATTATTACTGCACAAACTGCTGAAGAAGCGGTTGAGGCCTGTCATAACCATCCTGACATTGACTTGATTATGATGGATATTCAGTTACCCGAAATGAATGGTTATGAGGCTACACGCCAAATACGTAAATTCAACACAAGTGTAGTGATTATTGCTCAAACGGCATTTGCCATGAGTGGCGATAAGGAAAAAGCATTGGAAGCTGGCTGCGATGATTATATTTCTAAGCCGATTAATACGGATGAGTTAATACAGTTGATAGGTAAGCATTTTAAAAAATAAAGGCCTTCTTCATGTAACTAAGATTGTTTGTTACAGAATCTATACATAAATAGCCAACTATAAAAAAAGCCGTGTCACCTCAGGCGATACGGCTTTTTCATGATATTTTGAAAGAAGCTTACTCAACAACCTCTTCCAGTACCGGAGGATCTGTTTCTTCAATTTCAATTACCTCATATGATGGTCTTTCGGTTACAAGAGTCATTTCATCAATTAGGTTTGTTGCACCTGCAAATTTGTCGATTATAAACATTACATAACGAATGTCAACGTTAATTGTACGTTGCAGTTCCGGCTCAAAAGCGATATCGCCGCTCATTGCTTCCCAGTTACCATCGAATGCAAGTCCGATTAATTCACCGTTGGCGTTTATAACCGGACTACCAGAGTTTCCTCCGGTGATGTCGTGTGTTGTTAGGAAACAAACCTTCATCACACCATCTTCATCATATTGACCAAAATCTTTTGCTTTGTATAATTCTTTAAGCTTTGACGGCACTTTGAATTCCCAGTTATTTGGATCTTCTTTTTCCATAATACCATCCATGGTTGTGAAGTATTCGTAATGAACCGCATCTTCAGGGTAATAGTCCTGAACAGTTCCATATGTTAATCGCATTGTGAAGTTTGCATCGGGAGCATAGTTCTTATCAGGATTCATTTCGCGTAAACCTGCAATATATAAACGGTGACCTTTTGCAAGTTTTTCGTTAGCTTCTTTTAAGTTACCTTGCATAGCGCGATACGAATCGAAAAATGCTTTAACAGCTATCATTGCGGGATCTTTTGCAAGTTTCTTTTTGTTTGGGTCATTCAAAAAAGCTTCAACTTTTTCTTTACTTGCAAAAATTGATTTGGTATACATGTAATCTGCATATTTATTATAATCACCCTTGTATTTTTTATCCATTTTTAATAAATAAACGGGTTGTTGATCAAGAGGAACATTTGCATGATACATTTCCAGCATTGATGCAAAAAGGTTTCTGTCGATTTGCTCATTGTAATTTTTAAAATGACCATCAACTCCAGCCTTAAGTCGGACAATATTTTGATCTATTAATGAATCAGGCGATTTTTTATCGTTCATTAACTTACTTAATTTACTAAAGCGATAAGCATATCCAAGTATTTCTGCTCCACGATAAACTGCTTCGCGGAAATAAACATTAGCAATATCATATTGACCTTTTACATCATATGCATCACCAATAAGAACTAAGGCTTCACCATATTTCATTTTTGCTTTTGGGTTTTGATTGATCCAATTCTGGAATTCAGCTTCTTCCTTTTGTTTTTTCTCTTTAACTTTTAATCGCTTTAAACCTTTTGTTTGTCCGATAAAGTATTTCCAGTAGTTGGCTGTGCCTGCAAACTTAGATGCGTATTGTAAACGAACAGCTTCGTTAGCATCCATTCCTTCGCGCATTGTTGCAAGTTTTACTTCGCGTATGTCAACAACAGTTGGGTTAGATGAATTAATTGCTAAATCAACACCAAATAAAGACAGAAACCTATCTGTTCCTCCGGGGTATCCCATAATCATTGCGAAGTCACCTTTTTCAACACCTGCAATATTAATTGGTAGATAATGTTTTGATTTTAACGGAACATTTTCTTCAGCGTAATTTGCCGGGCTACCATCAGGAGCAGTATAAACTCTAAACATAGAAAAATCACCGGTATGGCGAGGCCACATCCAGTTATCAGTATCGGCACCAAATTTTCCGATGGATTCAGGTGGCGCTCCAACTAAACGAACATCTTTAAAAGTTTCGTAAACGAAAAGATAATATTCGTTACCACCAAAAAATGAAACTACGCGAGCATTTAAATGAGTGTCTTTGGTTTCAAAATCTTCAATATATTCAATGTTTTTATTTATAATTTCTGCTCTTTCATCGGCAGTCATTTTAGGGTTTGTGCCAGATAGTACTTTTTCGGTAGCATCCTTCATGAAGTTTAAAAACTGAACAGTAAGCCCCTCAACAGGAATTTCTTCCCCCTTGTTCATGGCCCAGAAACCATCATCAAGATAGTTAGCTTCAGGAGTACTTACTTTTTGAATTGATCCATATCCACAGTGGTGATTGGTTAGCAATAATCCTTCTGGTGAAATAATTTCACCAGTACAACCACGACCAAAAATGGTAATGGCATCTTTAATGCTTGAGTGATTTACATTGTATATGTCGTCGGCTGTAAGTTTTAGCCCCATCTCTTGCATTTCTGCAATGTTTTTGTTTATCAACAAAGGAATCCACATTCCTTCGTCGGCCTTAACTGTAAGGTTAGTTACAAATACAAAGGCAATAATCGCAATTAATACTTTTTTCATTGGTTTCAGTTATTTATTAAATATATTTTTCTCCTTTTTCAACTTTTACATCAGCAACAAATTGACGTATTTGTTGCTCATCTTCTTTTTTACACACCAACAATGTGTTGTCTTCTTCTACAACTATGTAATCATCTAAACCTTGAAGAACGACTAGTTTATCATTTGGCACATTAATAATACAGTTTTCGGTATTGTATAACATTACATTTTTTCCAACCGTTGTGTTTTGATTTTCGTCTTTATCGCGAATTGTGTATAAAGAACCCCATGTTCCTAAATCCGACCATCCAAAATCAACCGCCAGAGTAAATACATTTTTCGCTTTTTCCATTATCCCGTAGTCAATGGAAATATTCTTGCAAACAGCGTATGTATCACTGATAAATGATTTTTCTTCTTTAGTGTTGTATATACCCGAACCTTTTTCAAACAGGCTGTCAACATCTGGAAGTAATTCGCTGAAAGCTTCCATAATGCTTTTTAACGACCAAATAAAAATTCCGGAATTCCATAAAAAGTCGCCACTTGCCAGAAAAGATTTGGCAATTTCTAAATTTGGTTTTTCGGTAAAGGTTTTCACTTTGTACAATGGAATATCATCTGAATAAACATTGCCTTCCTTAAATTGAATGTAACCATATCCGGTATCGGGTCGGCTTGGTTTAATACCAAGAGTTAGCAGCCAGTTATTTTCCTGGGCAGCCTGCATCGCAGTTTTTATATTTCTTACAAACTCATCTTCCTTGAGTATAATATGATCAGAAGGAGCAACTACAACAATAGCATTTGGATTTTCTTCTTTGATTTTATAATTCGCATATGCCACACAGGGAGCGGTGTTTCTGCGTGAAGGTTCGCAAAGTACCTGCTGTTCTCTTAATTCGGGTAATTGATCAAGCACTAAGTCCTTATATATTTCATTTGTTACCACAAGGATGTTTTCAGGCGGACAGATATTAGCGAATCGTTCGAATGTAAGTCGAATAAGAGTTTTTCCAACACCAAGGACATCGATAAACTGTTTTGGACGGGAAGTTTTGCTCATGGGCCAAAAGCGTGCACCAACACCACCTGCCATTATTACACAATAATTATTTTTATTAGTATCCATAGGGTTATTATTAATTTGTCATTGGTTATTAGATAATTAGTAATTAGCTACAATATCTAAAACTATCGTCAATAATCAATTGAAAAAGAGGCTTCAAAAATACAAAACTCATTGGTTTATTTCATGATAGTGATCAGAATAATGAAAAGAAGAATAGGTGAACCATGAATTAGGTTGGTTAATTAAATTACTTCAATGGGTGTTAATGGATGAAAAAGATATTGCTTATTGGTTTGTATGTTTTTACAGATATAACGTGTTCTTCTCTTGTTTCCCTTTAAAAACACCTTACCATTTTCGATTTTAAATAATGTATTTTCAGGTATGTCTTCAAGAGAAGTCCCGGTTTGTTTCAAATCATATTTCTTTAGTATTCGTGTAAGTTTTAAGTCGGAGCTACTGGATGCCTTACTATTAACAATGCTAATTTTTAATACTTCGTGTATTTCCTCAGGAAAAACTTGCTCTTTCAACACAACTTCCATTAAGTGGCGATATTCAGTTTTCCATTCAATACCGTGGGGACTTACCTTGTTTCCATGTTTCTCCCAAGCAACAAGGTGTGCAAGTTCATGAACAAAAGTTATCAAAAAGGCATATTTATTTAAATCGTGGTTTATGCTAATGCGATGATTTGGATTTTTTATGGGTGGCCTATAATCTCCAAACTTAGTATTCCTTTTCTTAGCAATTTTTAGGTGTACGTTTTTCTCAATTATCCAATTCAACACTATTTCAATAGAGTTACTTGGCAGATATTTTAATAGGAGGTCTTTTTCTTTCATGAGTTTGCAAATATATAATGAATGAATAATAATTACCTATAATTGGGTATATGTATCTAATACAATAAGTTTCAGTTTTGTGGAAAATTTAATAAAATGAAGAAATTTATTCCATCTGTTATTTTTTTGCTGTTATCTACTATGTCGTATTCTCAAGTAATGGGAATTTCAGCATCTAAACTTGCTAGCATAAATGCTGGAACTGCTACAAAAAATCAAATAGAGTTTGAGCCTGGATTTGGATATTATTGGGCCACAAAATATTTTGACTCAGTTGGTAAAATTGAGCCCCTTTCTGCGAATGATGACAGCACTGATGTATATCAGGAAATGACTTTTAGAATCACATATGGAATTACTGATAAATTTGAAGCCGGGTTATTAATTGCTTCTGATATGAGTTCTGTATCGCTGGGAACTAAATATCATTTGTTTACTACGAATAACTTTTCAGGAGCAGTTATTGCAGGAGGGACTTTTGCCAATGAAAGTGATATTGTTGCAGTTAACTCGGGAATTTTTGGTAAGACCGTATCACTTGCTACAGGATTAGCTTTTTCAAATGAGTTTTCACAGAAACTTTCCCTTGACTTTGATATTCAATACCAGTGTTTAATGGATAATAAGGTTTCCTATTCAAACGATTTGTTTGCAAATGCCGAATTAGCATATATATTTAAGAATAGAAATCAGCTTATTGGGGGTTTTTCTTACACAAAAAATTACCATACACATCAATATGATGGTCATCAAAATCAACTACTCATATTTAATGTTGGTGCTTCCATAAGAACAGGTGAAATGTTCGAGTTGGTTTTTTATACGCCAATTGCACTTACGGGTAGTAACTTCGATAGGTTGAATGGATTCAACTTTGCATTAACAATATTTATAAACTAACCTTATCTTTTGGTGATGATTTTGTACCATTAGATTTGTTGATAAACAATTCAGCCGCACATTAACAGTTTTTATTGATATCTTGTAAATTATCTGTGAATCTACAGCATTTTTGTTCAAAAGAATAGCTTATTTTTGATTGTATTATTTGAAAAAGCAATCAGGATGAGACTTATCAATACCCTAACAATAATTATTATTGTTTTATACAACCTTGTACTATCGCCTCATGTATTATTATCGCAGGATTCAACCAACAATGCATCAAAAATTGATACGACAAACTACATGTCAAATTATGGTGCAACTTTAAAATTTAATCAACAGCAGTTATCCGGTTTGCCGTTTCGAAATTTGTTATCCTATGGGTTGTTTGCTCCTTCGGCCTATAAATTGAAAGAAGATGTTAATTACTATTATGGGATTTCTGCAAATGGAAATAGTGCATTTGTAGACGGAATGAATATTAGCGATGTGTCGAATTTTCCAATTCGCATTATTGATACCTATAGTTTGTATACTTCAAAAACACCTATAGTTGCTGGATTTTCAGCAGGTGGAATTACTTCCATTGAAACATTGAGTGATATAAATGAGCTTGTTGTACTGTTTGATGTGGCTGCTAACCAAGCGTTTAATATGGAGGGCATTGAGGGAGAGTTATTTATTAATATTCCATTAAATTTCTCCAAAAAAACAGGATCTTCAAAACGAATACCATCTCTTCTGGTGGCAGGAAAATATGCATGGACAAACAATAATGACCCAGTGTGGCAACATACTCAAAAATTAAGTGATGAAAAACTGAATTGGTTAAAGGAAAACCCATATAAAATAAAGCATTATGGTGCAGGGTTTGACGATAACTCAGAATTTATTATTTCAAGTGATATGGTTGATCAAACTATTCCTGACAATAATGGAAAAAAAGGCTTTTATCCTTTTGTGAAATTAGAACTACCAATATCAAAAAATATTGATCTTACACTTGGCAACTATTCTACAATCGACGAAACAGATATATATAATCGTAACAACCAACTATTAAACTTTAGTAATAATAATGTTCGAACACGACGAAATCTTGACAACTATTTAAATCTTAAACATAAGATTGTGGTTAATGATGAACTAAGGGTTAGTTATAACCTAAACCTACAATATTCCAATTATTATTATAAGATAGCGAATCCTGAATTTGACAATAATTTTTTCGATTATGGATATGTGGGTAAGTTTACTTCATTAAAAACGCCAACATTTGAGATAGGGAGTGATTCAGTAGATGGTCAGTATTATCAAAATGTATGGTTACTTAACTCATGGGATTATGATACCCTTGTAATTTTTGAGCCTTCAAATATTAATTCTGATTTATCTAACTACACAACAAATTATTTTGATATATATTCTGGTCAACCATGGGGACATTTTCAAAATATGACTGATATCATTCTTGGAGGTGGATTAATAAATGGTATGTCGTCGGGGAGTGCTTATGGTTTGTTTAATAACATTGGTAATGCAGATGCTACTTACCAGGAGAAAAACTTTGAAAAATTTCGTGCCGCAGTTAACTTCGAGGTGAATTACAAACAACATCACATAGTACTTGGGGGTGAGTATAATCGCGATGTAAAGAGTCATTATTCTATTTCACCCAATGGTTTATGGAATATTATTCGCGATGGCAGCGGGCTAACAAACTTCCATTTACTCGAACTGGATAGAGACAATCCTGAATTAATAAGTTATAATGGTCATGTTGACACAATTATTTACAAAAGAAAATACGATGCCCATTCTCAACGAGATTTTGATAAAAATCTTCGTCAAGCTTTGGGCCTGCCAATTGATGGGCTTGACTACATCTTAGTAGATTCATATGATAGAGTTAATAACACCATCAATTATTACGATGAATTTGGTAATATGAAAGTTATTAGTACTCCTGATAATCTTCTTTCACTGGAACTTTTTTCTGCCCAGGAACTTCTTAACGATGGACTCTTTTTAGTTAATTATTCAGGATATGATTATGCAGGCAACAAAATAAATAATAGTTCAAACCCTTATTCCTTTTTTGATGATTTTACAATAGCTTCTTCTGAACCGCAATATTGGGCAGCCTTTGTTCAGGATGAATTTACATGGAAAAACCTTCATGTTCAATTGGGTTTACGTGTTGATGTTTATGATGCTAATCAACCAGTATTGAAAGATGAATACTCGCTATTTCCTATTTACAATGTAGTTGAGGCATCGCAATTGGGAGATATCGTTTTTTCAGTTCCTGATAATATTGGTGATGATTATGTTGTGTACGTGAATAAGGTGATAGGTCCAACAAGAGTTTTAGGTTATCGCAATAATAATAAGTGGTTTGGAGAAGATGGTATTGAAATAAGTGACCCTGTTATATTAGATGTTGGAAATGGTATTTCACCCTATTTGAAATATCCTGATATTTATAGTATGGAGGGAGACTGGGAGCCATCTATGTCGTTCAAAGATTATAGCAGATCGGTAGCGATACTCCCGCAAATCAGCTTGGATTATACTATTATTAAGCGAATAAATATCTATACAAATTACAGCTCAGCTACTCAAAATCCAAACTATTATTCTGATTTTCGTCCTGATCAATATTATTATTTTAATAATTTAGCTGGATATAAACTAATATCAAACCCTGCACTTAAACCAATACGCTCAGGGAAATTTTTTACCGGTGTTAAGGCAGTTATCTGGAAAAACCTAATGGCTGATGTATGTTATTTAGTTACTTCCATCGATAATTATATTTATAGTAGGGAAATATCAAATGCATATCCAACTAGTTATTTTACTGTTGTAAATGATGAAAAACGAATCACTACTCAAGGGTTCGAAGCTCAACTAAATTTCGTTAATCAATCAACTTCTGGTTTTACTGGTGGTGTAAGTTATACTCGGTTATTTCCACGACAAGAAGATTATACATATAAGCAGATATCCGATATGGTGATAAATGCAAATGTTGGCTATCGTTTTGGAAGAGGTGAGAATTATAAGGGGACTGATTGGGGCAATGGGAAATTTTTTCAGGGGTTTAGTACAAATGTTTTTTATCAACACCGCAACGGAGTGCCATACCGTTATACAGAAAGTAGTATTATCAGAGGGTTTAAGCACACACCAAATGTAAACATGATAAACATTAATATTCAAAAGGATTTTGTGATTGGGAAAAAATCCATGCTAAATGTTTATTTAACAATTGAAAACCTATTCAACTTTAAAAATGTTTTTGAAGTTTATCCAGAAACTGGTGACGCTGGAGATGATGGATATTTAACAAATCCCGAATGGCAAAATCAAATTAATAATCAGGTAAACCCTGATACATACCGATTGCTTTATCAATTAAAACTATATAATCCTCAGCACTATGATATCCCTAGAATATGGAGAGTAGGATTAACTTTTAGATATTAAGTGCTGACTATTAGTGCCAAATTAGCTAACGGAAATTTAATTATGAAACCCATTTTAAAAATAAGGAAAGAAACGACTCTTTATATTGTCCTAGGCATAGTGCTTTTTATCTACTTATTGATAAGAGCCATATTTGTTCCCTTTTCGCATGATGAAGCTTCAACCTTTTTTCATTTGGTTCAACCTGGCAATTTGATGCCCGAATTTTCAAGGGAAGCACTGAATAATCATTTCATAAATACGATACTCACTTATTTGAGTTATTTATTATTTGGCAGTTCAAAAATTGCTCTCAGGTTACCAAACCTGATATTTGCCATGGTATACTTGGTGTTTGTTTATAGAATTGCGCGTTTTTTAGCAGATGGCGTTTACCGCTGGGGGTTTATATTTGTAATGCTATTTTCACATTTTTTTGTTGAGTTTTTTGCTGTTTCCAGAGGTTATGGAATTTCGATGGCGCTTTTTATGGGAGCATTTTATTTTTTGATGAAAGCCATAAAAACAAATAAATTAACAAATCATATTTTTGTGTCAATTTTCAGTTTGTTAATGATTACTGCAAACATTAACCTTGTTATTCCTGCAATAGCTATTGTTTTGTTCCAAATACTCGTGATTTTCATTCATCGGGAAGCTATTCCTAACAAGCAGAAATGGATTATTCCCTTGTCCCTATTAATTAGCATATCAAGTATAACTGCTGTTTTTTTCTATGTAAATAAACTTAAGGAATATGATGCATTTTATTTGGTTCCTGAAAATGTTGGCTTTGTAAATTCAACAATAACAACTCTTATAACTATGCTAACGGGCACATATAATATTGTTGATTTTATTGTTGTTCTTGCATTATTTGCCTTGGTTGTGATTATATCAATTAGGCAGTTATCTCGTTTCAAGCATAAATTTCTCATTTCAATAAGCTCAATATTTTTATTTGTTCTGGTATTATCTTTAGTAGGAATATTTTTAGTTGTGAACCTGTTAGATGTAAATTTTCCGGAAGATCGTGTTGCCATGTATTTATTTCCATTAGCTGTTGGTAGTTTGTTTTTTGTTATTGATTCGGTTGAAGGAAGAAGATCCCGTTTTCTATATTTTGCTGTCATACCTTTGTTGTTTTTCCCAATACATTTTGTGTCAAGTATAAATGTATCATATGTTAATGGTTACAAAACAGAAGCTTTGCCCGAAAGGTTCTATCAGACCATATCTTTAGAGCATGAGAAAAACAATGTAATTCCTACTATTGGTGGATCAAATATGAGGCATTTCGCATGGGCATATATGAACTATACAAATGGAGGAAATGAGAATTCGATTGATTGGGCTGGTTATCCAAATACAGTTTCGTCTTTTCAAATATTGGAGACAAATAAATATCCCTATAGCCTTAATGATTACGACTCTATCGATTATGAAGCATGCTCAGGCCTCACTCTTTATAAAAGAAAACAGGAGGTTACAATAATAAAAACTCACAAAATAAGTATAAATAGCCCCCAAAAAGTTGTCGGTGATGAGTATTTCAATATTCTGGAAATTGATACTATGGATCAAAAAAATTACTATTTCGATTTTAATTTGTCGATAGTTGCTGCCGAATTACCTATTACAGGATGGCTTGTAATACAAGCAGTGAATAGTGAGCATAGTACACTCGTGTATAAATTTATGCCACTAAACTGGTTAAAGCATGGATTGCCTGATATTCCCTTTGATTTTCATCAAAGTATTTTTATGGAGTCATTACCTGAGGGAGTAGAAACGATAAAAATATATATTTGGAATAAAGATAAGAAGACTTTCACATTAAACTCAGCACGAGTAGAAGTATTTGATTATGAGTAACTATGGCTCTATCCTTTTTGTGCTGTCAACCTAAAGTTATCATAGTAATCATAGTTGTTTTTAGGATCGTTAGCATTGTTATAGCTCCACTTCGAACAATTGCAATCATTTTTCTTGCGTTTTGCAGGGCGATAACCGTGTTTTTGCGATGCGCATGAGGATATCACAATCACTAAACACAACATAATAAAAATATATATGGAACTATTTTTCATTTGAAAAAGTAACAAGTTGCAATGTGTATATAACAAATCAGTGTAATCTGTGGCAAATCTTCCACACAAAATTTTCTCCGCAATTTTACGTTAATTATCAAAACGAAATAATTGTACTCTTGTTGTTTACGTAAAAAAATCTTTTTGTTACCTTAGCCGATGTATTAGTCTGTTAGAAATGACTTTTAACATCTTATAAAATAATCATTTTTGTTATGGGATTTTTAAGAGAAGCAGGTGATTATGTATCATTGATGATTGACACCTTCAAACGGCCTGATAAAGGCAGGGTTTTTCGGCGTCAGTTACTAATCGATTTTCATGCACTTGGTGTTGATTCAGTGGGCATTGTTGTTTTTATATCATTGTTTACCGGAGGAATTATCGCAATGCAAATGGCATATAATATTGATAATCCTTTGGTACCATTGTATTTGGTGGGTTATACAACCAAACAAATGATGATATTGGAAATATCGCCTACGATTATGAGTTTAATTCTTGCCGGGAAAGTTGGATCAAGTATTGCTTCTGAGATAGGAACCATGAGGGTTACTGAGCAAATAGATGCACTTAAGGTTATGGGAATTAACCCGGCCAACTATTTGATTCTGCCTAAAATAACAGCCGCAATGCTGTTTTTCCCAGTACTGGTAATTTTTTCAATAGCAATTGGTTTAACAGGTGGTTTACTGGCTGTAATCATTACAGGATCGGTTACTCCTACCGATTTTATTGATGGACTTCGAGCCTGGTGGGCACCCTTCGATATTTTTTATGCCCTTATAAAAACAGTGGTTTTTGCTTTTATTATAGCATCGGTATCAGGTTATAAAGGCTATACAGTTAAGGGTGGTTCCGTTGAAGTTGGCCGTGCGAGTACAAAAGCAGTAGTTGCCAGCAGCATATTAATAATTATTTTCGACCTTATTCTTACACAGATGCTATTAACATGATCGAAGTAAAGAACATATCAAAATCGTTTGGCGACCAAAAAGTGTTGGATAACATAAGCACTAAGTTTGAGAAAGGGAAAACAAATCTCATTATTGGGCAAAGTGGATCGGGGAAAACCGTATTAATGAAATGCTGTATAGGTTTATTTGATGTTGATGAAGGGGAAATAAACTTTGATACAAGGTGCTTCTCCGGGATGAAAGAGAAAGATAAAAAGGATACTCGCAAAGAAATGGGTGTCTTGTTTCAGGGAGGAGCTTTGTTTGATTCATTTACTGTGGAAGAAAATATAATGTTCCCACTAAATATGTTCACAAAACAGAGTTATGAGGAAAAACTCCAACGAGTAAATGATGTTCTTAATCATGTTAATCTAGAAAATGTTAACGCAAAGTTCCCTGCCGAACTAAGCGGAGGAATGGTTAAGCGTGTTGCCATTGCCCGTGCCATTGCCATGAACCCCATGTATTTATTTTGTGATGAGCCAAACTCCGGACTCGATCCTAAAACTGCGGAATTAATTGATGAGTTAATTTCAGAGCTTACCCATAAATTCGATATGACAACTGTAATAAATACTCACGATATGAACTCTGTATTACAGATTGGTCAGAAAATAGCCTTTATCAACAAAGGTGAACTTTGGTGGGAAGGCGATAAGGAAACAATATTAAAGACCGACAATAAAGAATTAAATGAATTTGTTTTTTCAACCGAACTAACAAGAAGAATTAAATAGTACAAATAATGAATGTGAACCTGTTAGACATAATTATTATAATTCCTCTTTTGCTATTTGCTTGGGGTGGCTACAAAAAGGGACTCGTCATTGAGGTTGCTTCACTTGCAGCTCTTGTACTAGGTTTATATATGGCGTTTTTCTTTTCTGATTTCGCTGCCCAGTTGCTCAATGATCTTTTTGATATGGATCAGAAATATGTTGCTGTTTTTGCATTTTTGATGACATTTATTGTCGTGATCTTTCTTGTGATAACAGTTGGGAAAATAGTTTCAAAATTTGTTGACATTCTCTTACTTGGTTTCTTGAATAAACTTGCAGGTGCCGCTTTTGGCATGCTAAAAGGAGCCTTATTATTAAGTATCCTAATATTTGTAATAAATTATTTCAACTTTGGAGATTTCATATTTAAAGAAGAAACACGACAAAAATCAATATTTTACGAACCCATTCAATCCATAGCTCCCAAACTATATTCTTGGCTCGACTCAAATAACTTTACCTTCGAGATTCCAAATAAGGAAGAAATTATGGATAAGGTTTATTAGTGAATAAACAGACGATAAAACAACTCATTCAGGTTTATAATCCGAATGTAAAGAGCCAAGGAATTAAATTCCTTCAAAACATGAATATTTAGTATGTTACTCCTCAATTGCCGCAACACCCGGAAGCACTTTGCCTTCAATAAACTCCAACATAGCACCACCACCAGTTGAAACATAGCTTACCTCATCTTGTAAGTTAAATTTGTTTATTGCAGCAACTGAATCACCACCTCCAATAAGTGAAAATGCTCCATTTTTTGTTGCATCAGCAATTGCGTGTGCTACTTCTATGGTTCCCTGTGCAAAGTTTGGCATTTCAAAAACACCCATCGGACCATTCCAAAGTATTGTTTCAGAAGCTCCAATTAAATCTTTAAAGGCTTGACCTGTTTCAGGTCCAATGTCTAAGCCCATCCATCCATCAGGAATTTCGTGTGAGTTGCAGAATTTTATATTAGCATCATTATCAAACTTATCAGCGATAACAGCATCCGTGGGTATGTGGAAACAAACATTATTTTCTTCAGCTTTTTCCATGGCCGCTTTTGCAGTGTCCAGAAGATCATCTTCAACTAGGGAGTTTCCTATATCACCACCCAGCGCCTTGATAAAAGTAAACATCATACCACCACCAATTATTATATTATCAACCTTGTCGATCAGGTTATTAATAATCTCAATTTTACCCGACACCTTTGCTCCACCCAAAATTGCTGTAATTGGTTTCTTTCCTTCTTTAATTACTTTGTTGATGTTGATAAGTTCATTATTCATCACATAGCCAAACATCTTGTTCTCAGGGAAGAACTTTGCAATAATTGCTGTTGATGCATGTGCACGATGTGCTGTTCCAAAGGCATCATTCATATAAACATCGGCAAGTTTTGATAGCTTCTGTGCAAAAGCCTCATCGCCTTTTGTTTCTTCTTTATAGAAACGAAGATTTTCGAGCAATAGAACTTCTCCCGATTTTAATGAACCGGCTTTTTCAATGGCTTGTTCTCCGATGCAATCATCCGCAAACTGAACATCAACACCAATTTGTTTTGATAATTCGGGAACAAGATGTTGTAATGAAAACTTCTGCTCAGGACCATCCTTTGGCCTACCAAGATGTGATATCAGAATCACTGCTCCACCTGAACTTAATACCTTCTTTATTGTTGGTATGGCTGCTCTAATACGCGTATCATCAGTAATTTCAAATTTATCGTTCAACGGAACATTAAAATCAACTCTTATTAAAACTTTTTTATTTGTGAAGTCGAATGTATCTATATTTTTCATGATGATATTAGTTTTTGACAGATTATATTTCTGACAAAATTAATAACTATTTGGCAAGCGGAAATATATTTTTGATTTTAGCATGAATTTTAGAAAAAAAAGGTAACCGCGATTTTGTGGAATTATTAGTGATAATCTTACTCTAGCTGCATTAGCCAGAATATCAACTCTTTGGCTAAATTGAAAGATAATAGTGATTTTTTATACAAACGTTGACGGAACCGAATCAATAAGCTTTTTAGTATAATCAGATTTTGGATTATTGTAGATCTCATCGGCATCACCAATTTCCACAATTTTACCATCTTTCATAACCATAATTCTGTCGCTCATAAATCGCACAACACTTAAGTCGTGAGAAATGAAAATATAGGTAAATCCAAATTCATGCTTTAGCTCATTTAGTAGATTAAGCACTTTTGCCTGAACACTTACATCCAATGCCGAAACTGCCTCATCGCAAATAATAAACTTTGGATTTAGGGCGAGTGTTCGCGCAATAACAACTCTTTGCCGTTGACCTCCTGAAAACTCATGTGGATAACGATCGAAGTGTTCTTTTTTTAGCCCAACTTTATCCAATAGAAGCAGAGCCCTTTCCTTTCGTGAATGGCGATTACCATATAGCTTATGAACCTTCATAGGTTCCATGATTGCATTTCCAATACTCATTCGAGGGTTTAATGAGGAATAGGGGTCCTGAAATACAATATTTATTTCTTTTCGTTGCTTTATTAATTGCTGAGAGTTAAGCGACAATAGGTTTTTCTCATCAAAATAAACTGATCCCGCACTGGGTTCAATTAATCTTAGGATGCTTCTTCCAAGTGTTGTTTTCCCACAACCCGATTCACCTACCAAGCCAAGTGTTTCGCCCGGATAAACATTAAAACTAACATCGTCAACTGCACTCACAAAGCTTATTGATTTCCCTAAAATATTTTTTGAAAGGCTATATTTTTTATCAAGATGTTCAACTATCAATACCGGATCATGACTATAGATTTTTTCGTGCTGCTTTATTCTATTGTTAGAATTATAACTGGTAACTTCATTATTAATAATTCCATCAATAAAATCTTCAATTACAGGAAGTCGGTCAACACGCCTATCCAATGGTGGTCTACATGCCAATAATCCTTTTGTGTAGGTATGTTGAGGGCGTTCAAATACATCCTCAATACTTCCCGATTCAACAATCCTTCCTTTATACATTACCACTACTTCATCGGCAACTTCTCTTATTACTCCCAAATCATGGCTTATAAAAATTAGCCCCATATCCAGGTCTTTTCGTAAGTTATTAAGTAGCCCAATTATTTCCTTTTGAACTGTTACATCCAAAGCCGTGGTTGGCTCATCTACGATAAGCAGGTCGGGATTGTTGGCAATGGCCATGGCAATCATAATTCGCTGCTTTTGTCCTCCCGACAATTGGTGAGGATAACTCTTATAAATATGCTCAGGACGTGGAAGATTCACTTTATTAAATAACTCAATTACTTTAACGTGAGCCTCTTTTTTGCTTACTTTTTGATGTAACAGAATGCTTTCTATTACTTGTTTTCCACACTTTATAACAGGATTTAGAGCCGTCATTGGTTCCTGAAAAATCATTGAAATTCTATTTCCTCTATAATTTCGGATTTCGTTTGTGCTTAGCTTGGTTAGTTCTGTACCATCAAAATAAATATCCCCGGAAATTAAGTTGGCTTGTGGAGGAAGAAGTTGAATAATTGAAAGTGCGGTTATAGATTTTCCCGATCCTGATTCTCCAACTATACCTATGGATGCACCCCTGGCAACCCTAAGGCTCACATCATCAACAGCCACAACTTTTGTGTCTCCTGACCCAAACTCTATACTTAGATTGTTAATTTCTAGCAAAACAAATATTAGTGTTGATAATAAGTAAATTAATAGTACTTTTGCACCGATTTTTCAGAACCAGATAAACCATAAAAATGACAGATCCAAAAGTAAGTATTTTTGCCGGTCGTAAAACCCGTTATCTTGCAGAAAAAATTGCCAAGAGTTACGGAATTGGTCTTGGTAAGTCAATTGTCACCAACTTTTCTGATGGGGAGCTTCAGACTTCGTATGAAGAAAACATAAGGGGTAAAGATGTATTTATCATACAATCAACATTTCCTCCGGGCGATAATTTGCTTGAATTACTAATGATGGTTGATGCAGCAAAGCGTGCATCTGCTCGTAAAATTATAGCAGTAATACCGTATTTTGGTTATGCTCGTCAGGATAGGAAAGATAAACCAAGAGTATCCATTGCATCAAAATTAATTGCAAATTTATTAATAACTGCAGGTGTAAACAGAGTTATAACAATCGATTTACATGCTGATCAAATTCAGGGATTTTTTGATGTTCCTGTTGATAATCTTTACGCATCTAATATTTTTATGGATTATATCAGGGAACTAAATTTACCAAATCTGGTGATGGCATCCCCTGATACCGGTGGTACACGTCGTGCCGCTTCATATGCAAAAGCATTAAATACCGGTTTTGTTATCTGTTACAAACAAAGGGCAAAACCAAATGTTATTGAGAAAATGGAACTTATTGGTGATGTTAAAGGTAAGGATGTGATTATTGTTGATGACATTATTGACACTGCTGGAACCATAACAAAAGCAGCCGATTTGATTATTAGTAATGGAGCCACTTCGGTTCGTGCTTTTTGTACCCATCCAATATTCTCAGGTAGCGCATATGATAAGTTAAGCAAATCGAAATTTGATGAAATCATTGTTACAGATACTGTTCCACTAAAGCAAGATCTGGGTAAGATTAAAGTACTAAGTACTGCTGACTTATTAGCTGAAGTAATAAATCGCGTACAGAATTTTGAGTCAATAAGCTCATTGTTCGATATAAAAGAGAAATAGATTAACAAATTATTATACTATTAATTAAAAATTTTAAAAATGAAAAAAGTATCAATTAGCGGTTCTCTAAGAGAGAACGTAGGGAAAAAGGATGCTAAAAAAAACCGTAGAGAAGGAAATATTCCTTGTGTTATTTACGGTGGCGAAAAACAAACACACTTTTATACAAATGCAATAAAATTTGATAAAATTATCTTCACTCCTGAAGTATTTTTAATCACAGTTGATATTGACGGTAAAAAATACCCAACAATATTGCAAGAGGTTCAATATCATCCTGTAACCGATAAAGTATTACATGCCGATTTTCTGGAATTAGTACCAGGAAAAGAAATTTCAATAGGTATGCCTGTTGTTTTGGTTGGAGCTTCTCCGGGAGTACTAGCTGGTGGACAGATGATTAAGAAAATGCATAAAATCAGACTAAGAGGTTTATCTGAATACTTACCCGAAAATGTAGAGGTTGATATTTCGAAACTTGTTATTGGTGGTTCAATTAAAATAAAGGATGTTGAATTCGATAATCTAACAACCTTAGATCCCCCAAACTCAGTTATTGTTCGAGTTAAAATGTCACGTAATGTTTCTGCTGACGGTACTTTGGATGATGATGACGAAGAAGAGGGTGATGGTGAAGAGGCTACCCCTGCTGCTACTGAGTAAGGAAAAGTTTTAATCCACAATTATAAAGGGATAGAGGGATTTTTTACCTTTATCCCTTTATTTTTTTGCAATAAATTTAAAAGTAAAATACTAATTAGGTGAAATATTTAATTGTAGGACTTGGTAATATAGGTGCAGAATACGTGAATACAAGACACAATATTGGTTTTGTTGTTGCTGATACTTTGACCAATGAGTTGAAAGGAGAAACAAGTATTGAAAAACTTTCAATTGTATCAAGGGTGAAATACCGCGGACGAACTTTAATAATTATAAAGCCCACAACCTACATGAATCTAAGTGGTAAAGCTATTAAGTATTGGTTGGAGAAAGAAAATATTCCAATCGAAAAAATGGTTGTGATACTTGATGATATTGCACTACCCACCGGCACATTACGCATGAAACCAAAGGGAGGTGATGCGGGACATAATGGCCTTACAGATATTATTGAGAAACTTGGAACAAACGTGTTCGCACGACTGAGAATAGGTATAGGCAATGATTTTCCCCAAGGTCGTCAGGCAGATTATGTATTAGGACAATGGACCGTGTCAGAAGAAAAACTTATGGCCCCAAGGGTTGATATAGCAACAGAAATGATAAAAAGCTTTATTACGATAGGGGTAAACCGAACAATGACAGCGTTTAATAATAAGTAATTACAAAGTTGGGAGCTGAATTGATTACTGATAGTAGTATTAATAAGTATCTTGAAGATCAAAAATTTTCATCGGATAAAATCGGTCGAGTAAAATACTCACGAGATGAAATAAATAATATGCCATTATTCCCCAACCAGTTTTTAGCCTTAATTACAGAGTAGTAAAAAAATCGGGTGATTATATAAACATAATGCGCCAAACCAGCTTTTTTGAATTAGACATTAATGATAAAGTAATTTCAATGTTTAGCGTTTGTACTGATGTGTCGCATATAAACCCAAATAATTACATAGGTTGGCGAATTGATGGATATAATAATTCAAATTTCGATTTGAGTCATATGTTTAACAACATGTTTGATAAAAAAACTGAAGATTTCTCTAAAAAGGAAGTACAGATAATAAAAGAGCTATCCTTGGGTTTGCAAAGTAAAGAGATTGGTGAAAAGCTTTTATTAGTAAGCATACAGTTGATACGCATCGTAGAAATATTCTTAAAAAAACTGGGCTAAGCAATACTGTTGAACTAATAATATATGCAATAAGATCAGGTATTGTTTAATAAACTAATTATTAATAGTTATCACAAAATTCCTCAATAATTCATTAAAATCCTGTGGGTTTTCAAGAAAAGGTAAGTGCGAGCTATTTTTGATATGGTGGATTTTATTTTTAAAAAGACGAGCAGGTACAATGCAATCAGTTATATTAATAAATTTCAAGTACTCTTTACTCCTTTATTTATTATTCTCTATTTCACTTTAAATAATTCGTTAGTTTCACTCATCAATAAAACCATATTTATATACTTATATGTAAGGGTTAGGGATGCATTAAATAGTTATATGTAAGTATTTAGGTTAATAAATTTATCCTTATTTTTGTTAAAAACCTATCCCTATTATGATAAAGACTGCTATTATTGTTGATGATGAAGAAGCCGGGCTTGAAAATATGGAAAGATTACTTGGCCTTTGCGATGAAATTGAAGTAGTTGCAAAAACAAAAATTCCAGAGGAAGCTGTTAATTTAATAACTGACAAAAAACCGGACATTATCTTTCTTGATGTAGAAATGCCACGCATGAGTGGCTTTGAAGTTCTTGAAATAACCCGTAATCAAGGACTAAATCCGATTGTAATATTTACCACAGGCTATAATCAGTATGCCATTAAAGCCATCAAAGCTCAGGCTTTTGATTATTTGTTAAAACCAATAGTACTCGATGAACTAAAAGAAACACTCAGCCGGCTTTCAAACAATAGTATTATTGGCCACCGATTAAATTCGAGTATTGCAAGCTTACTCAGTCCTCGTGAAATTGAGATACTGGAATTGGTAATCCAAGGTAAAACCAGCAAGGAGATTGCAGAAGAACTATTCATATCAAAAACAACTGTTGATACGCACCGCAGAAATCTCCTTGAAAAAACTGGATGCAGGAGTACTTCTGAATTGTTGATGAGGGTAATGGGGTAGGTGGTTATTTCCATCAGTACCCCCTTTATTAATAATTTTTAATGGCGAACTTTCAACCCTTCACTAACCACTCCTGAGATCTTATCGATAGCAATACGCTCCTGTTTCATGCTATCACGTTCACGGATGGTTACTGTGTTATCTTCCAAGGTTTGGTGATCAACAGTAATGCAGTATGGAGTTCCAATTGCATCATGACGGCGATAACGCTTGCCAATGGCATCCTTTTCCTCATAGAAACACATGTGATCGTATTTAAGATTATCCATTATCTCACGAGCTTTATCCGGTAGACCGTCTTTTTTAGTGAGAGGGAAAATAGCCACTTTGTAAGGAGCAAGTACAGGTGGAAGTTTCATAACCACGCGGCTGTTTCCATCTTCAAGTTCTTCTTCGGTGTAGGCATTGCTCATAACAGCAAGGAACATACGGTCGAGACCAATTGAAGTTTCAACAACGTAGGGAACGTAGCTTTGGTTTAACTCAGGATCGTGGTAACGTAGTTTTTTACCTGAGTGTTTTTCATGTGCACTTAGGTCGAAATCAGTTCTTGAGTGGATACCTTCCAATTCCTTAAATCCCATTGGGAAATCAAACTCAATATCTGCGGCAGCGTTTGCGTAATGAGCAAGTTTATCATGATCGTGGAAACGGAATTTTTCAGCAGGAATACCCAATGATGTATGCCATTTCATTCGTTGGTCTTTCCAATACTCGTACCATTTCATTTCTTCTCCGGGGCGAACAAAAAATTGCATCTCCATCTGCTCAAATTCGCGCATGCGGAAAATAAACTGGCGTGCAACAATCTCGTTTCTAAAAGCTTTACCTGTTTGCGCAATACCAAAAGGTATTTTCATGCGGCCTGTTTTTTGAACATTTAGGTAATTAACAAAAATCCCCTGGGCAGTTTCTGGGCGGAGAAAAATCTCAGTTGCTCCTTCGGCAGTTGCTCCCATATTTGTTGAAAACATCAGGTTAAACTGACGTACTTCGGTCCAGTTTTTTGAGCCTGACATTGGGCATGCTATTTCAAGATCTTCGATGAGGTTTTTAAAAGCATCCATGTCGTTATTTTCCATGGCAGGATAAAGCCTGTTTTTTATGCCTTCAATTTTTTCAATATTTGCTAGTACACGAGGGTTTGTACTTTTAAATTCTTCTTCATTAAAAGCATCTCCAAAGCGTTTGGCTGCCTTTGCTACTTCCTTGTCAATCTTAGCCTCAATTTTAGCCATATGATCTTCAACTAACACATCAGCACGGTAACGTTTTTTCGAGTCTTTATTGTCGATCATAGGATCGTTAAAGGCATCAACATGGCCTGATGCCTTCCAAACTGTGGGGTGCATAAATATGGAAGAATCAATACCAACAATGTTTTCATGCATTTGTACCATTGCTTTCCACCAATAATCACGAATGTTCTTTTTTAACTCAGAACCGTTTTGAGCGTAGTCGTAAACAGCACTCAACCCATCATATATTTCACTTGATTGAAATACGAATCCGTATTCTTTTGCGTGCGCAATTATTTTTTTTAGTAGATCTTCGTTGTTAGCCATGTGTTTTATTAATTTGTAAAAAAGTCGAGTACGTTACCAATTGAACTGCTCGTGCGCTTATAAAATTCAGTATATCCGCATTGGATGCATGATATGGTTGTGAATTTTTTATTTTGAACATCAAAAATCTTCGCGAAAGCACCACCGGTTGCTCTCATTTCATCAGCTTCGTATTGCTTACTGCCGCACTTTGGGCATACGTATTCTTTTTTTTGCATTGTTAAATGAGGTTTATATGTGCTGTCATTTCGAAGAAAATTAAGCGAAGCGTAATGATAAGAAATCTCATATATGAGAGTTCTGATTCAGGGGATTTCTCGACGCTACGCTTCCCTCGAAATGACAATAAAAATTAATCACCTAAAGTTGCAACCATAACAGCTTTAATGGTATGTAATCTGTTCTCTGCTTCATCAAAAACAACTGAAGCAGGTGATTCAAATACATCATCAGTAACTTCCATTGCTTCAACGCCAAATTTTTGATAGATTTCTTCACCAACAATTGTTTCACGATTATGAAATGCTGGTAAGCAGTGTAAGAATTTAGCTTTTGGATTGCCAGTTTTCTTCATCATCAAAGCGTTTACCTGATAAGGAATCATCATTGCAATTCTGTCTTTCCATACATCATCGGCTTCGCCCATGCTTACCCAAACATCTGTGTAAACAAAATCAACACCTTTAACTCCTTCATCAACACTTTCGGTAAGTGTAATCGATGCGCCGGTTTCTTTTGCAATTTCATGACATTCAGCTACCAAAGCTTCATCAGGCCACATTTGTTTAGGAGCAACAGCGCGGAAGTCCATTCCCATTTTTGCAGCACCTACCATAAGTGAGTTACCCATATTGTTGCGGGCATCACCGGCATATGCAAAACTAACCTGATGTAATGGTTTGTCACTATGTTCCATCATTGTAAGAAAGTCGGCAAGAATTTGAGTTGGGTGATACTCATTAGTAAGTCCATTCCACACAGGCACACCTGCGTATTTTCCCAGTTCTTCAACAATTGATTGTCCAAAACCTCTGTATTCGATGCCATCATACATACGACCTAATACCCGAGCTGTATCTTTCATCGATTCCTTTTTACCTATTTGTGTACCTGATGGTCCCAAATAAGTAACTTTTGCTCCCTGATCGTAGGCAGCAGCTTCAAAAGCACATCTTGTACGTGTTGATGCTTTTTCGAATATTAAGGCAATATTTTTACCTTCTAATCTTTTTTGTTCAGTTCCAGCATACTTTGCTTTCTTCAAATCAGCTGAAAGCTCAAGTAGAAATTTTATTTCTTGTGGAGTGAAATCCAACAGCTTTAGGAAATTCCTGTTTCTTAGGTTGAATGCCATATTAATATCTTTTAGTCGTTAATAATTAATGCACTATATGTAAAAATGCTGGGCAAAAGTAATTAAAATAAGGGTATGCAAAATATTTGACTATACCTTTTCTTATATGTACTTAGTTGCCTTATATGGTAGAAAAAATTAAACCATATAAGGAATATAAGGGCATATAAGGTTAGGGGTTATAAAAGTAATACTTTTGCATCCGATTCCATATTAAATCAAATCGTAGTATGATAATAGTTGATGATATACTTGTTTCCGATGAATTAAAAGAAATATATTTTGCTTGTAATCTATCGGCATGCAAAGGTGAGTGTTGTGTTGCTGGGGATGCAGGGGCTCCTCTTGATGAAGAAGAAATATCAATCATTGAAGATGACATTGATGAAATAATACCTTATATGACCGAAGAGGGCAAGGAAGTTATTGATCGTGTTGGCGTTTTTGAATATGATGAAGATGGTTCATATGTTACACCATTAGTTAATGAAGAGGAGTGTGCCTTCGTTTATTGGAAGGATGGAATCAGTTTATGTGCTATTGAAAAAGCTTTTCTAGAAAAGAAAATCGATTTTCAGAAACCAATTTCTTGTCATCTGTATCCCGTAAGGTTAAGCAAAGTGGGAAATTCAATTGCCGTAAATTATCACAATTGGGATGTTTGTGCGCCAGCACTTATAATGGGAAAACAGAAAGGTAACCCATTATATAGCTATTTAAAACAACCGCTTTCCCGCCGTTTTGGAAAACACTGGTACGAAAAATTAGTTGTTAGACTAGAAGAATCTCCAGAAAAATAATTAAACAGCAGGGGCAGGGGTAATTGCCATCCCTTCCAGTTCTTTGTCGATGTGGAACATTCCGGCCTTGTCGGCACCAACCAACTTTATTTTATCAAGTATTGTATTGAATAAGTTTTCTTCTTCCAATTGCTCGGTAATATACCATTGCAGGAAGTTCATGGTTGTGTAATCTTTTTCAGTAATTGTTACTTCGTAAAGGTTATTAATGGATTCAGTAATGTACTTTTCATGCTCCATAACTTTTTCAAATACATCCAGTAGTGAATCAAAATCTCCTGTAGGTTGTTCAATATCCATTAGCAGAGCTTTTCCACCACGATCGTTTACATAATGAACAAATTTTAGCATATGCATACGTTCCTCATCTGCATGCTCGTATAGAAATTTTGCTGCTCCGGGATATCCAATTGATTCACACCATATGGCCATAGCCAGATATAGTCGAGATGAATATTCTTCCTTTTTTATTTGCTCGTTTATTGCGGATTGTACTTTTAAATTTAACATGGTTGCATTTTTTTTGCAAAGATATGGAATAAGTAGTATTG
>JABMPH010000079.1 GCA_013203805.1 Bacteroidota bacterium
GTTGTATTTCGTTGCATAAATTGCCCCTAACGTAATAGTATTTTATCCATCGTTTCTGCAAAATACAACAAAGCGGTGATATTTACCATAATATTGAAGGTAGAATAAATCTTCAAACAATATTATGGTAAATATCACCGCTTTGTTGTATTTTGCAGAAACGATGGATAAAATACTATTACGTTAGGGGCAATTTATGCAACGAAATACAACTAATTGAATTGTAATATTAAAAATATAATCGAGTATCTCCGAGATCCATTTATACATGGAATCTTTATTGCCATAATGCTGTTCCTGCTTAATGAATTAAAGAAATGGATTTTTTTCACGCACAAACTACTTCTTATTGATAATTTCGATCTAAAAATAAACCAAACAAAACCAACCTCTACCACAAATGATCAACCCACCTTTGGATTGCAAATCAGTTTTCAATTAGAAATTCAAAACATTGGAAAGAAGAAGGCTACCATTTCTAAAATTTCCTACTTTATTGAGCAACAAGATTCACTACTTGGAGGCCTTTTTTCTTGCCTTCAAAACAACTCAGTTATCTTTCCAGGACATCTATCGCAGATACAAATTAAAAAAGTGATTAATGTTACTCAGAATGAAGTAAGCCATACCTTTGACATCCATTTTTTCATTGAAACCAATAAAGGACCTATCGTATTTTTTGTTGTCAACATTTTTAATAACCCAAGTCATCCTCAAACTCATAGCATTAGTATAAAACGACAAACAATCTATAACAGAATTCAATCTAGCCTATTACGGGTAAGAGGTAAACAATCAAGAAATCAATTGATTGATAAAGTACTCACTAAAATAATTGGAATTACTGAAAAAGATCTGATGGTATATGTTAAGTATTAATGAACTGGACTTAGCCAAACCGATTATGCAATGTGCAATAATTGAACATTGCTGTTAGTTCAAATAGTTTCCATTATGAATTAGTTTAGATTCATTCCAAAAGGATTAATCTCTAATTTTAAAACACTAAATTCTAATTGGTTAACCATGAGACATTTTCTTCGACTTTTCATTTTGTTTTTTGTATTTGGGATAATGGTGACTTGTGAAAAAGAAAAAGAAAACCTGCCACCGACTTGTGAAATTACAGCTCCCCCTTTTGGTACTATCTTTCAACGAGGGGAAACTGTTACTATTTCAGTAGATGCAAAAGATCGCGATGGAAGTATTAAAGAGGTGCGATTTTATATTGATGGTTCCAGCGTCTGGTCGGCAAATACTTTTCCTTATAATTATGATTGGGAAACTAAAGGCTATCTTTATGGAAATCATATAATAAAAGTAGTTGCTATTGATGATGGAAATTTGGAAGCCCAAGAATCTTTAGATATTAACCTTGAAATTTCAGAACTCACCGATTCTCGTGATAATCATGTTTATAAAACAGTAAAAATAGGGGAACAGTGGTGGATGGCAGAGAACCTCGCATATTTACCTAAAGTAAGTCCACCATCGGGTGAATCTTATGCAGAACCCTATTATTACGTTTACGGTTACAGTGGAAGTGATGTGGCAGCAGCTAAAGCTACTGCAAATTATTGTATGTACGGTGTGTTGTACAACTGGCCAGCAGCAAAAGCAGCTTGTTGCCCCGTAGGTTGGCATTTGCCAAGCGATGATGAATGGGCAGCTCTAACAACCTTTTTAGGTGGAGATAGAGTAGCGGGAGGAAATATGAAGGAAGCTGGAACAGCCCACTGGTTAAGCCCAAATACTGGCGCCACAAACGATGGAGGCTTTTCGAGTCTTCCGGGCGGCTACCGTACCATCGGTGGTGGTTTCTTCTACGACGGCCACGGCGGGTACTGGTGGAGCGCTACTGAGTACTCACCAACGTACGCATGGTGCCGTTCCCTGTCTTACCAAAACATTTTTATAGGCTGGGGGGGCATCAATAAGGAACACGGATTTAGTGTTCGTTGTGTCAGGGATTGAATTTATTTGACATTTAGTCTATTTGATTTATTTATTAAAACCCGCTAAGCAGGTAAAAAAATTTAGAAATTGGCTTATTACAATGAGAAATTGAGTACATTTAATAAAACAAATTGAGGTTTGAAAGGGCGGTGTTTCGAAATGCCCAACGCCCCATATTAGAACCGATATATCCTTCCGAAAAAGGTTCAACAAGTTTTAATACTTAAACTAAAAACATTATTGTGTGTGTGCAGTTTATTATTTTTCTATCGGGTTACTCATTTTGGTGATGAAAAAACCAATTATCGGACTAAGCAAAATTGACCATAAAATTGATTTACCATATCCAATTTCTCTCTTTTCTCCAATGTTCTTTGCAATCAAATGCGTCAGAACAATATAAATTATAATAATAGCAATCCAAATGTAGTTCATATTCTTAAAGATTTAATTTTGTTTCTGACCATTCAAACATTTCATTTTCAGGTAAGGCTACATTTTGTGTATGTGAAATGTAACCATCAATCCTAAGATAACATTCAAATTTCGACAAACTCCCATTTTTATTAGACGAACTCATTGTTATATTTTAGGACGGGTCAGCCTTGCACATAACGGGAGTCCGCGCAATAACCTAAAATTGCGAAATTCCCAGTCTTGATTATCAGAGTTTTATAGTTAATATTTCTTTCATTTTTGTAGTTATTGCGCAGTCTGACGAATGGCAATATGGCATGAAGTGGATTGCGAGCGATTTACTATCAAACCGAGATGAAGTTGAAACGGACTAAGGCCGCTCCAATTAAGCACTTCACCGCATTTTGCTATATTGCGTGTTGGGCGTTCGTGTATTATTTATTTTATTGAAACTATTATGCCCATTGTACCAAAGAAAACAACAATAATCATTATTACAATAGATACTATATTCCATACCTTTTTTGGCTTTAAATACCAATAATTTAAAAATAATGAAAATAATAAAGTTTGAGGAATAACTTCAATATATCCCTTTAATTGATCAATCATAGGTATTTTAGTATATATCATTCCTTCTATTGAACCAGGGGCAGGACCCGTTGTTGATAAAATAGATAATCCTACTATTAATCCCCATAATTTTAACCATCCATATTTATTAAATAGAAAACTTTCCTTAAAAAACCATAGAGCAATTGAAAATATTAATCCACGGATAACCTGCAACAAAGGGCCAGCTGCTACCCAAGGAGAATCAATTGATCTCATAAAGTAAGACATTGGTGGATTTTCAAAAGCTGTTCTATAGTCAAGAAGAATAAATGCAATTAATCCCATTATAAAATAGGAAATCATATGAGATGATGTAACTCTCCAGAAGAAGGTGCTGAATTTCAATTTGTTATTATTCATAGTGAGATTTATTTTGATTTGATATCTGTGTTTTTATTGTCTAGTCCTAAAATACGGCTACAGGTTAATCATTGTGTTAAGCTCTACATTTAAACACCCAGTTTGGTGTTTTATACCCTAAAGATAAATGAAGCCTTTTATTATTGTAAATTTTAA
>JABMPH010000080.1 GCA_013203805.1 Bacteroidota bacterium
CATAATCGCAGAATTGACACTACACCTTAAATCTGAAAAAATGTGTCCAGTCGATGGGGTCCACTTCACTTTCATGAAACTGAAAATTAACATTATTAATATATAGAAATTATTATTAAAATAAGCGTTAGTATAAAAATGTATTGCACGATTTAATATGAATCAATCAGTTAAAAATTCACCGAATTTTATAAATCCGCCTATCAATGAAGTCATTTTTGGAGTGGTTATTGAACCACACACAAATATTAGAATACACCACATCGGATTATTATGGGAAAAATTCAAGAAAAAATATCCTAATGTTGAACATGCAAAACCTATAATGAGTGGGGATAATTCATTATTAGTTGATTTAAAAACTGGATATCCTCTACCTCGAACTTGGTTTGTCAACAAATCGGGTGATCAGCTGGTTCAATACCAGATTGACAGATTTTATTATAATTGGAGACATAAAAACAAGAGTTACCCAAGGTATGATACTATTTCTAATAATTATTTTAATGTCTACAAAATTATGAATGAGTTTTATAATGAAAATTTATTAGTCGATATTAAACCAATTGAATATGAACTAACCTATATAAATCATATCAAAATTTCTAGTAGTGACGAAACCTATAATGACATAAAGAATATACTAAATGATTATCCTTGGAAAGAAAACTCACGATTTTTACACCCTCCGAATAGAGCTGGGTGGAAACTTGAGTTTAATGACAGTGCAATGAGTGGAAAATTAGTCATTAATATTAAACAAGGCATTAGCTTGCCCGATAGGGAACCATTGTTAATTATAGAATTAAAAGTAACTGGACAAAACTCTAATATGAAGGATTGGTTTGAAAAAGCACATCACTGGATAGTAAATGGTTTTGTCGATATTACAAACGAAGACCTACAAAAAGTTTGGGGGAAACAATAATGCAAGGCTACATCCCACAAATTGCTGAGCCTCAGACGCTAAGAGGTTTTAGTGATATTTATTCCCATTTAGATCTCGACACTGATGATAGAGTTGATAACTATGATAATCCCAGCCGGACAACATATGGGATAATACCTGCGAGTGAAACAATTCAGAATCAAACATTAACTCAGTCGAACTTTCTAGATTGTTCACCTAGTGTAACTAATGAAGATCTAACTATTGAAAATTTTATATTTTTAATTCGAACAATACCTGAAATGAGGGTTAAGGAAGATATAGTCAAAAGATTGTTTTATTTAAACAATGTGGCCAAAGATGATGGTGATTGCTCAGGTATATCACTTAATTCTTTGATTGTGTTTTATAAACTTATTAGTGCATATCCCAATATCAAAAAACCCAGTATAACGCTCACACCAGATTACTATATTTTTATATCGTGGAAGGAGAATAATGATAAAATTGTTAATCTCCATCTAAAATCATTTGAGAGTATTGATTTTCTAATATTTAGTAATGATGATATGTATAATAATGTAAATAGAATATCCGGATCAGTTTCTATAAATACAATTAACGAAATATTGTTACAAAATAACACCAAGTGGATATTTGATTGAAAAATCAAATAATACCAGACTCAGATTATATAGCTCGAAGAATAAAAAAGGGGGCATTAGATGAAGATGGAAACCCCACTGCAGCTGCGTTCATTTTAAGAGAAAATATTGATAAATATTTATCGATTGATTGGGTTAATTGGCTCAATAAAACTTCAAAAGATGAAGAAATCTTGGAATTAATAGAAATATATAAAATCAGAGGTTTTAAGAAAAATAACGGTTGTGGTATATCATATCTTAATACAGGAACTATAAAGAGGAATGTATTGAAAAAATCTGTGCAAAAAAAACTGTTGAATATAAAACATCTTCGTGACCATACATCATATAGCGGCATATTTAACTATCTAGTTAGTGATATTGATATACCTGAATTCATTGCTCAAAGTGTAGAAACAACAAAAATTATTTAACCGACACAATACCGTCACAATATTCTGTAAACGTAATAATATATGGTAGATAACCGCCCTCTTAAGCCATTGGTTGAAGGTTCGAGTCCTTCTGGGCGCACTCCTCAATAAACCCTATTTCCCGACGTGAAAGTAGGGTTTTTTCTTTGTTTCTAAACTTCTTCAGAATGTGAAAAAAAGCGCAGAAATAGACACTAATTGACAAAAAAATGATAATTCCGGAGG
>JABMPH010000081.1 GCA_013203805.1 Bacteroidota bacterium
ACCCCATAATGCATCTGCATTACATGCAAATAGATCGCGTGATCCTGAAGGAATGAAAGGCTCGCCTCCATCTCTTGCTATTGCAGCAACTTCGTTTCCTGTGCTTGTTGTAGCTGGATAGGTTTGTCCGGTTACTTCAATGGCTGTACTTGCACCTGGTGCTTTGGAAGTGTAATTAATTACTGCTTCCCAGTAGCCTTCACCACAACCAGTATTTAATATTCCTAAATAAGTAGTTAGGTACTCATTTGGATTTAAAGTTTCGTCGAAGAATAATGGATTAATAGTCAACAATGGTTTTGTTAAAACAAAATCCTGTGAAGTTAAACTTCCGGCAATAACGTCAACTGTTACTGTAGTAACATTATATCCATCTTTCCATGCTGTTACATCCTGTAAACCGCCTTCAACGGAAAATAATTGATAATAACCGGTAGCATCAGTTGCAGTTGATAAACCAAGAGCTGGAATACCAACGGTTGCTGAAGGCATAGGAAGACCATCGCAATTGTAAACGAATCCGTCTAAATCACCAATGGATAATCCTCTTACTCCTACGTCATCAAGGCAAATATCACAATTAAAACCTGCGGTGTTTTCAATACCTCTAAATCTAATCATTGTTCCTGCCGATGAATAAGGACTAAGATCGATACTTGCTTCTAACCACTCACCACTATATCCATAGGATTCAACAGCATAAGTCCAAGCTGATCCATCATAGATATCAATTTCCAAGGTGGAGCCTGGGTTGCCATTTGTTCCTATCCAATACCAAAAACTAAGTGTTGGTTGCATTAATGGACTAGTGATAGATGTAAGATCAAACACTATTGCATCTAGATCTGAAGGGTTAGTATAAGGTGATGAATCATCAACCCATGCATAGTTACCAGTTGAACCACTTGTGTGATCAACATTAGCTCCGTAATATGCAGTTCCACTAAATTTCCACATATCAGGGCCTAGGTTAGTCCATCCATTTGGAAGAGTTGTGCCAGTAAAAGTTTCCATATAAGGATAACTAGTTACCGATGGAGGAGGTGCAACACCAGTTATATTTAAGGTATAGCTTCCTGAAGCAGTACTATAACCATAAACTTTTACATAGTTAGTTGATCCACCAATAAATGGGATCCCGGTAACTTCTGATGCAGTTCCACATGCATCATCATTATAAAATGCATAAGTTCCATCAGTACATGCATACCAAACTTCTATTTTGGTATCATAACCTGATCCGCAAAGCGAAGCAGTTACGGTCATATCAACTGGTCCGGTATAAGAATACCATTGCTCACCAAGACTCACAATTGAGCCATTTTGAGCAGGATCGTTGATATTACCGTATGAATAAGGATCTGTGCAAAGATCACCTATGGCAAGAACACCATCGGTGGAATAGGTCATAGGCCCTAGGGCTGCATCCTTTTGCATCAGCAATGTTTGCTGTTCGATATCAATCTTTCCTGAGGACGTTTGAGCCCAAAGAAAAGATGTTGATACCAACATGGCCAACATCAATAACGATAATTTTGTAATTTTTTTCATACGTAAATAGTAATTAATTATTAAGTAAAACTTACTTATGTAAGATACAAGTAAGACAGTTTCATAGGGATATACCCCTACTCCATTAGGGACTTTATAGACTTTTTACGCAGCATATATTGGCATTCCATGTATCTGATTTTATTGGTTTTATATTTTTTGTGCACTATTTGTATTGACATTTTGGAAACGGGGCGGGTAAATATCTACATCAAAAAATAAAATAATTATCAATTATTTGAAAATTGTTTAAAATATTTAATCAAAAAAACTTGTATTAGAGGTGATGCCATATCAGGTAAATTTAACATGATGTTGGAATTTATTTTGACCCCATTATCTTTTTCAAGGAGAGTTGAAATAAAAATCCCGAGGGGTGGGGAACCAGCCTGACAAGCCTTTCGGCAATTAGTTAAGGTTTTTTCGTCATTGCGAACGTAGTGAAGCAATCTCTACAAACATACTATAGTAGGAGATTGCTTCGTCATACTTCCTACTAATGACAACTAT
>JABMPH010000082.1 GCA_013203805.1 Bacteroidota bacterium
ATCATATTCATATTAACACTTCCAATAACGGGCGATCGATGACCATCAACCAGCACATGTCCATTATTACTTAAGGAGCGACTATAACCATTTGCGTAACCAACCGGAATAACCATAATCTTCATTTGGCTTGATGCCTGGTAACTCATTCCATAACCGATAAATTCACCTTCAGGTACTGTTTTAATTATTATTACGTGTGAATTCCAAAATAATGCTCTTTGCAGTGGATCCGTTTTTTCCTTTCTTTTTTGTAGAAAAAAAATAAATGTTTCCCGTGTTGGCCAATAACCATAAATGAGTACCCCGGTACGTACTAAATCCAAACTTGTTTCAGGATAGTTAATTGCCGCGGCTGTACTGGCTATATGTTTTAATTCAGGATAAATATCATTCTGATTCAATAATTTCACTCTTCTTTTAAAAACTGAGAACTGCTTTTTAACTCGTGTGTAATTTGCAATACTTTCGGCACCAGCAAAATGAGAACAAACACCTTTTATTGTAAGGAATTCTTTGTTCATGTTTAATATCCTTATTGATTTTTTTAATTCTTTTATAGACAAACCGGTTCTGTTCATCCCTGTTTCAACGTCAATATGTATTATGGCTTTCTTATTTAGTGACTTTGCTGCTACTATTGCTTTATTTAATTCATCAATTTCAGAAACATAAAACTCAATCTTATTTTTTATCACCCATTCATAATCATTGCTATTGATATAGCCCATTATCATAAGTGTGGATTTTTTATTTTTCACTTTTTGAGCAGCCTTGGCCTCCTCTGATGAATATACCGAAAAATGACTAATTCCAAATTCTTCAAGTACTGGCACTATTATACTTACACCATGACCGTAAGCATTTCCTTTGATTACAGCAGATATTATTGTAGAATCAGCAAGATGCGACCTCATTACGCTAACATTATTTCGAAGTGCATTTTTTATTATCCCGATACTGGATGTGCTTGTCATATTTCAATATTTTTTAAACTTAAGATTGGATTTGGGCATATCTAAGCAAATCATTCTTTTTCACATTTCTCATACAATTCCAAGAAAATCATGTTTATTCATGAGTATATTTGAACAAGAATTACTATAGCTTTTACTATCTTTCAAGGAATTCATAGATTCATATTTAATCAAAACCCGTATTAATCTCAGTAAATGAAAAAACTAGAATTTGGTAATTAATTTATTTCCTGATATGAATTTCTTTTCAATAAATTTTGAATTAAATAACCTTGCAACCGACATATAACTGGGATCGAGGCAGATATTATCACCTATATGATACTTTTGTTTACCATTTTTGTCCATGTTATCACCAATATCAACAACGGTCATATCGGATGTAATCCCAACAAGTTTTATGCTTTTGTCATCAGGTGTTAATCCTTCTTGATCAACGTCTAATAATCCAAAATCAAGTATTGCTTTAAAAGTTGTTCTTCCTAAGTCCTTATCTTCAAAGTCTGTTGCATGACCTATGCTGGCATCGTTAATAATTCCATCAGGAACAATCCCTTTCTCTTCAAGTTCAATTATTTGAGTATAGAAATTAAATGTATCAGTACATAGATCTAAAAATTGTTTATTATCCAAGGGACTTGTTCCAAAAAAAGCGGACTCACCAATTCGAAAATGATTAATGTCTTTTGGGATTTTTTTGTTCTCTATTAATGGTAATGAAATGGAACTGCCACCTGAAATTAAATCTAGTTTTGTGCCATGCTTCAACTCAATAAGTTCCTTATATAAACTTAGTTGCAACAACTTATCATAAGTTGGTTCGATACCATACATACAACCAAGGTTGCTACCAAGCCCCACAACTTCAATATATGGAAGGTTGAATATTTGATTATAAAAAAAGCTTAAATCTTCCCTATTTACACCTTCGCGCAACTCTCCAAGCTCCACCATAATAATAACTTTATGGATTTTATCTTGCTTTTTTGCAGCTTTGTTAAGAGCAATAATTGTTTTATAAGATGAATTTAATGAAATATCGGCATATTTCACCACATCATCAATATATGCTTTTGCAGGTGGTTTAATATATATTGTAATCAATTCATTATTAAGTTCCTTTAGATTCTTAAGGCTTGACAGACGTGAGTCGCCCACCGAATGAATATCTTTAACTATATCTGGAGTTAGAATTTGTTTCATGAAATCCTTATCTCCCGAAAACACTTTTGTTATCAAACTCCATTTTATATTGTTATCTTTTAGATAACTATTGAGTTTTAATATATTATTACGTATTTCTGTAATATTAATTTGTAGTTGTGCCATGATTTCATTTTATTATCACACTCATTTTTTTTCATATCTCATTTCGGCATACTTACTAGTAAACCCTATTCGTTCATATAATCTTTTAGCAGGATTATCATATTCAACATGTAGTTTTACATTACCATCGCAATGTATAAAACTTTCTTCAACAATCTTACGACCAAAACCCTTTCCTCTATACGAAGCGTCAACAGCTACATAAACTAATATCCAATCCGGTATATAATTACCCATTCCCGTCTTATTCATAATTAGTGCCCCTACTAGTTTATCCTTGTAAGTAGCAGCAAGAGCGAAACCTCCTTCTGATTTTTCTTCACTAAATGCATAATCCAGACATTTATTAATATCTTCTTTAGGGTCACCAAATTGATCAAGATGAGTAAATAGGAAATCAATAAACTCCCCTCTTGTAACATCTTTAAACTCTTTATCGTTGTTTATTCTCTTTATTCTAAACATATTGTAGTTTTTTTAACATTAAAAATTTATTTTTTCATAAATAGTATAAAACATATTAATACCTGTTTCAATAATCTCATCAGGGAAATCATAATTTGAGCTGTGTAAAGCTGGATGGTCTATACCGGAACCCAATCCAAAAAAACCTCCTTTATATTTTTGGGTATAATACCCAAAATCTTCTGACCATCTGAAAGGTGAAGCAATGTTCTCAACCTGTAAATTGTTTTCTTTTGCCGATTCTTTAATTAATTTTACACATTCATTATTATTTACTGTAGCAGGAAATTCCTCGGAATAAGATATTTCATGCTTTAATTTTTCATCTTTACAAATTGTTTCAATTATTCTTTCGGTACTACCTGTCAATAATATCATATCATTATTCTCGAAAGATCGTAAGGTTATTCTGATCTCGGCATATCCCGGTGAAGTACCAAATGCAATTTCTCCAAGCAGTACATGAATAATTGTAAGTAGTGTCATATCCATAAATTGACTTCTGTTACTAATCAACTCAGATAGTTTTTTAATTATCTTGGAAATTGCCATTGCCGGGCTTATTCCATTTTCAGGCTCACCGGCATGAGATGTTCTGCCAAATAGTTTAATAGTCATGCCCTTTGAGGCAGCAGTAAAACTTCCGGTTTTTAATATAATTTTATTTTTCTCAACCTCTGGTACATTATGTAAAGCAAAAATAAAATCTGGCTTAAACTTTTGAAATTTGGTATTTTCGACCAAATCTTTTGCGCCTTGTTCAACTTCTTCAGCTGCTTGAAAAAGTAATACTACCTTACCTTTTTTCGGCCTGTTCTGAGAAATACGTGCTGCCAATCCTGCTATTATTGCCATATGACCATCATGCCCACACAAATGAGCAACACCTTTATTTACTGAAATATATTCAGTATTATTATTTTCAATAATTGGTAACGCATCTAGTTCAGCCCTAAACATTAAAGTATTACCAGCCTTTCCGCTATTAAAAATAAATACTAAACTGGTTTTCCCAAAAAACAAAGTCTTGTCAGGTGAGTATTTTTGAATAAAACTGGTAATACATCTTGCTGTTTCAAATTCATTATTTGAAAGTTCAGGGTAACTATGTAGTTTATGTCGTAAAGCAATAATATCTTTCATCTATTTTTTAAAAATTTTTGAAGCAAGGATATAAGCTAAAAATGAAGTCATGATACCAAATATATTGGCATCCAAATCCATTGGTAGATTTATTTCAAGTGAAGTTAAAATTACAGTTGTTGATCCTCCAAAAATCATCGCAAACATGGCAGCTGTTGAGTTTGGCTTTTTGCCATACAATGCTACAAGCAAGGGAACAAATAAACCGGAAACCATAAATGCATAAGAGTAAAGCATTAAATCAAGAACATTGGTCATATATGAGGCCAACACCAATGCCAATACTGCAATTAGCAAGGTTATTATTTGTGATGCCCTTAGTTGTGATTTTACATTGCCATTTAGTTTGAATATTTTAGTAAGAATATCTGTTTGCACATTTCCGGATGCTGCCATCAAGCAACTATCAGCGGTTGAAAGAATAGCCGAGAAATAAGCAGAAAGCATTAATCCCATTAATCCCGCAGGAAGAACTGTATTTAGTAATACTGGCAAACCCATTTCTGCATCAATACCTGTGTCTATAGTATATCCCAGATCGGAGAACATTCCGTTTTCAAATGCTACACGCGCAAACAAGCCAAGTATTACTCCCATGAATGCCATAACAGGCCATTCAAACAATCCGGCAATAAACCATGCCTTCTTTGCCTGCTTTTCGCTTTTTGATGCATATATTCGTTGGTAAAGTGTCATTCCCACAAACCATATTGGAATAATTGTAACACTCCAGTTAACTAATTGTTGCCAAGAAACATTTGATAAAGTAAGGAACTCATCTGGAAGTGTTTCTCTTATTGTATCCATCCCACCAATAGCAAAATATGCTACCGGTATTCCGATAAATAATAAGCCTGACATTAGGATAATCCATTGGATTGTATCAGTGTAAATAACAGCTTTTAATCCACCAATCCCAGTATAAATAACAGCTATTATACCCATTAATATTAGCGCAGTTAATAAATCTATCTCAACAAATGTTGCAGAAGCTAATTTTGCCCCGGCTAACAATTGTGAGCTTGTGAAACCTATATACCCTATAGCTGAAATAATACCGGCGACAAGGGCAACTTTGCTATTATAGAAGTGCTCAAATATTTGCGGGAAAGTAAAGAATTTGTGTTTGCCCGATAAACTATGAATATGAGGAATTAATAATACTGCACTCACCCATGCGCCTACTAAACCGGTAAATAACATCCAGGAACCGGCTATTCCTATCGTAAATCCTAAACCTCCCAAACCAATAGAGAAACCGCCACCAACATCAGTTGCAACAACCGACAAGCCAATGTGCCAACTGCTCATCGATCGTCCCCCAACATAATAATCCTCAACGTCTTTATTTTTCCTAAAAAAATAAATGCCAACGCCAAGCATTGCTGAGAAATAGATAATAAATATGAATATGTCTAATAATGTCATTAGTTATTTAAATATAAGAAAGGGTATTATTTTATCACTATAATATCAATATTCTAAGTTTTACTTTGTTATTGTTATTTTTTTTTGGGCATTGAAAAACGCAAATCAAGATATTTATTAGTAAAGCCAGCTTCTTTAAAAAGAATTAATAGGGGGTTATCGGGTTCAACATGTACTGCAATATCACCTTTTGCCATAGCAATCGTTTGCTCCAATAATTCCTTTTTAATGTCTTCTCCATTATTTTTTTTATCAACTGCAAAATACACAAGAAGGTTTTCTGGGTAATATTTTTGCATCCCTGTTTGATTAACAACAACCACACCAGATATTTTATTATCATTATAAGCTGTTAAAACAAATCCCCCCAAAAATGATTGTTCCTTTAAAGCATGACTTATAGCGCCTCTGATTATGGGTTTTGGATCGCCATATTCACCCATATTCGCACTTAAAAAATTAACTATTTTTGTTCGTTCCAAAATATCTGGCTTAACCATTACGTTATATAATTTTGTTTTAATCATAAAATTTAATCTAGACGATCTTTTTAATTTTATTAATCAGTAATAGTCGAGTTAAATTCAACCATTCCCATTTACCCTTTTGGTACTCAAAATAATTAATATCTCAACATAACCCATTTAATAGTAATTATTTATATAAATATTAAGATTTTGAAATATATTATCCTTTATTTATGTTTTGATTAGGTGAGATCAAATTGACAGCAAGTTAAATATAGAATCTGAATAAACAATTCAGAGAATTTCAATTAATTTTTGTTTCTATACGAGCAAAATTACAACTTTTCTTTTGATAAACCAAGTAATTCACGTATTCACTACATATTTTCATGGTTTTGGAGGGGATTTTTTAGATCGTACTGGTTTCTCGAAATTGGATCCTCTACTGTAAAAATGGGTGATGCTGAAATGTCTTCAATATCAAGACTCTTAACTACAATTTCAAGTGCATCATTTATCTCGATAATTTTTTCATTTGGTAGTTTTGCCAACTTTTCAGAAAGCTGTTCGTGTAAGAGTTGTGGAGATGTTTCAAGCAACTTAGCACCTTTAGCTGTAAGCGCAATAAAAACAGTCCTTTTATCGTAATTATTTGGTAACCTGGCAACCAACCCTTTAGTTTCCATTCTATTAATAATACCCGACATGGTGCTAGAATTAAGGTTCAAATATTTCGCTATATTACCTTGGGTTGCTCTATATTCCTTTAGCCCACCAAGATAATCGAGGCACATTAGTTGCGGTATACTAACGCCATATTCTTTCTGTATCTTTTTTGATTCTAAATTGATTGAACGTAATATTTTACGAATCTTAATAAGTATTTCTGTGTATTCCATTATATCACTATAATTGTTTGTGTAGGACAAAAATAGTATTTAATATTAAAAAGTAATCGATTCTTATGCTTCAATTTGGTTTCTTAATTAATACATAGTAAATTTGTTGAATAGGTTTTTGAATTATTGGAATAATAAACAAAGTGATATAAAATTAACCTTTTAGTTGACAGATAAAATAAGCCTTGATAGATTACTTTAGCAAACATGGAAATGACTTTTCGGCGAGGTCCGTATGACCTTTAAAATAAAATATAGTCTCATGAAAATTATTTTTAATTCTAAATTTTTAATGCACAACCAACAAAACTGGGCGGCGGGTTCATATCAGCTTGAGCATTTTCCTGATAAATATGAAGATACCGATGTAAACGGCGAATCATACATAACACTTGTTCATACTGAAGAACACAAAAAATCGATATATGATGCCTGCATTAACGGAGATACAGTTGCTGAATCGTTATTATCACCAGATAGTTATGAAGCTGCTATATCGGCAGTAGGCCTCACAATAATGGCCAGTGAGCAAGGTGATTTTGCAGTTGTACGCCCGCCTGGTCACCATGCCGACAGAGAACGTGCTGCCGGACTTTGTTTGTTTAACAATATTGCGATTGCTACTCAAAAGCTTGTAAACGAAGGAAAAAAAGTCTTTATTTTTGATTTCGACGGACATCATGGCGATGGAACTCAAAATATTTTCTACGAAACAGATAAGGTGTTCTATTGTTCCATTCATCAGTTATATGCCTATCCATACACAGGTTTCGATAAAGAAATTGGGAATGGTAAGGGAGAAGGTTATACCCTTAACCTTCCCTTAATTTCTGGAAGTGGCGATATGGACTTTTATGACAAATTAAATAAGGTTATTGCAGCAGCAACGGATTTTAATCCGGACATCATTGCCGTATCTGCAGGTTTTGATGGTTACGAAGATGATAAAATTTTATCATTAAAATACTCACAAAAAGCATTTTACGAATGTGGTTTACGACTTAGGCGCGCATTTCCAAATATTTTTGGAGTATTGGAAGGAGGATACCATCACCAATTGTTGGAATGTGTTGAAGCATTTGTAGAAGGTGTAAACATTGGGGCACGTCCACGTAAGAATTTATTCGACACTGATATGTCGATTGGATAGTATGGCTAATTAAATGTTAATGTAAGGGCAATGGCAAAAGCACTATTCTTCATTGAATTTTGACCATATATATCAAATGGAGCACTAACAACAATTATATAATTGTTAACTGTTTCAACAGTAATCCCTGGATAAACAGTAAGTGTACTGCTTGTAAAAGCCTCAAATTCTGATTGCTGATACCCTATGCCTGCAATTAATTGTAATTGATGCTTAAAAATATAATAACCCAGATCCGCATTATAATAAAAACTCCCTTTATGATTTTCATTTGTTGTTTTAATAAATGCCATGAAATTGTTTTGCAACTACTTACTGCTTTTTAAGTGATCGTTATCGGATGATCTTCTTTAAATCTGAACAATCTTGATTCAAGATCCACCATCTGATCATTTTGGATAAGAGAAGTACAAGCTCTTATACCCTCACTCCTTTCGCTGCCAGTAATAAGTAATGATATTGCACTAATACCATAATAAATCAGCTCATCCAGCAGTTCCTCAGCATGCATTCCTGGATAAGAGAACGTGAAATAAAACCCATCGGCAATAGGCTCATCAATATCAGTATGGTAAACAATTTCGAATCCATTATCAATGAAAAGTTTCTTCATAATTTTAGCCTTCCTTCCATAATCAATAACTTCATCAACAAAGTTTAATTCACCATCATTGGCCGCTTTTAACATAGCTGTTAATGCATATTGTGCTGAGTGCGATGTTCCTGAACTGAGAGGATAAAGAGTTCCGAATACCATTGCATATCCAAACTCATCCGATGGGTAATGCTCGAGTAAATTTTCGTAGCGACTTTTAAAAAGATTATTTGAGATTACCATCATTCCAATTCGCTCACCAGCATAACTAAACACTTTTGAACTGGAAATAAAAAGTATATAATTATCAGTATACCTCGCTACAGTGGGTTGGTAAGGAGGTACTCCAGGTTTAGAATAATCTTTACGGAAATCCATGCCGAAATAAGCAAGGTCTTCCATAATAACAACATTATACTTTGTAGCAAGTTCTCCAATAACTTTAAGTTCGTCTTCGGTAAAGCAAATCCAGGAAGGATTATTTGGATTTGAATAAAGAACTGAGTGGATTTTACCCGTTTTAAAATATGATTCCAATTTTTCGCGAAGCTTTTCACCTCGGTAATTATATACATCGAAGCTATCAAATTTTAAACCAAGAACACGATGTTGCATTTTATGAACCGGAAACCCGGGATCAATAAATAATGTTGTATCTCGTTCCTTAAATAATCTACCAAGCATTAAGAACGCAGCAAAACTACCCTGCATTGATCCTACAGTTGGAAGGCAACCTTCATCGCGTACATCAATATTCATGAACAATTTAACAAACCTTGAAATTTCATCCTTAAGTATCTGCACACCATGTATATCAGGATATTTGGCTGCAACTCCTTTTTTAAGAGCATCAATTTGTCCCTGTACTCCTATTTTTGATGGAGGTAAACCGGGTATACCCATCTCCATTCTAATATAACGCTCACCTGTCGCCTTCTCAATATTATCAACAAGCTTTTTTATTTCACGAATAGAAGCCCTACCAACAGATTTTAGTCCGCTTAACTTTATTTTATCCTTTACTGTTTCGAAGTGTATTGGTGTTTCTCTCATGGTTAATATTTTATAATTTCTTAAATTTTTTAATTGAAATAGCCTCCATTTTTAATATCTTATTATCATCTCCCATCATATCAGCAACTGCCAATATTACACCAAGAGCAATACCTAACAAGGCAGCAAAAAGAACTCTGAAATCAGGTGGCAGCATGAAAGTAACAGTATGTGCGGGAATCCAAAAAAATGGAATTGTTTTTTTAAAGACAAAATTCCACTGAATATTCCAGTCCAAATCTACAAATAATTTTCTAAATTTTATTGGTGTAAAAAATCCGGCAATTGTCCCTCCTGTAGAAATAATATGCATATCGGTTATTTTATGCAAAGTCATCATAACAGGTGCATATACAACATTCATTGCTATGCTTATGCTTGCTGCTACAAGAAGTTTGTCAAAGCTAAATGGTTTGGTCATCACAAGTTGTGCATCTGATAATCCAATCGATTCAAGAAAAACAGGAGTGCCCGTTGCAAATATTACAAATGCAATCTTTATTGTGATACCTAAAAAACCCCAAACAATCATTCGTGGAATAATACCAAACCCTTTTCGATAGTACTCTCCGGTTTTTATTCTTAACCCAATAACTTCACCTAAAGTTGCCAATAGAGCGAATTTAATAAATGATGCTATTAATCCATGATCGTGGTTAAACTTGATATAGGAATTAAAAATATCCTGGCTTAATACAAAAGGCAGGAATAGTAGTAATATGGCAACAGCAAATATTAAATCTATTTTTTTAATCATTCTAACTAATTCAAGTTTTTTAAGTTTATATTTTGAGTGATAAGTAAGGTTATTTTGTTAATTAAGTGAAGCAAAAAGCAAACCATAAATCTCAGTATTTTTAATAAGATTTCTCAGCTCGTTATCACTCCATCCAAAATAACTCTCCGATTTAACACTTATCCTTCACAACTCTAATTCTGGCATCAACTGCTGTAACTGTATTTTTATTTCCCAACAGTGGATTAAGATCCATCTCCTCAATCTCAGGTGCCACCTGAACGAGCATCGACAATCGGACAATAATATCTGCAAATTGTTGTTCGTCAACAGCGTCCATACCTCTTACACCCTGTATAATTTTATAGCTTTTCAGTTTTTTAATTTCCGAAAGCACATCTGATTTATTTACAGGTACCAACACTGCTCGTACATCCTTTAGTACTTCTATAAATATGCCACCTAAACCAAACAACAACATGTGCCCAAATTTACCTTCCTTTTTAACTCCTGCAAATAGTTCAGTACCACTTAGCATTGGTTGAAGAAGTATACTGGTAGCATCGTCAATTTTCATCATACGATTCATTTCACTTACAACAGTTTCCATGTTCATAATGTTCAGCGTTACTCCTCCAACATCTGATTTATGCACTGGTCCAACAACCTTCATCACAAGTGGAAAACCAACTTTTGTGGCTGCTGCCTCAACCTCATCCGATGAACTGACTACCATCTCAACAGCTCTACTAATACCAGCTGCATCAAGTAATCCTTGTATTGCATCCGGATTTATGTACCCATTATCACAATTATCGATTATTTCTCTAATTGTCACATTATCAATATCAATATCTGTCTTAAAGTCTTCGGCTGGTGGGCTGGTACTATAAATCCTGGCAAGTGCATTACCTAAGGTTACTTCATCTGGAAAATAAACACCACCATTATCAACAAAAGCTTCAACTTCCATTTTTGCTGTTAATACAGATGGTAGAACCGGATATATAGGTTTTTTGCTGTTTAATATTTTATGTGACAATAATTCATAAACATCGTAAATATCAAACAATCCCGGAGTGCCAAAAATCACTACCATGGCATCAATATTGTCGAATTTAGCATCAACATAATCAATGATAAATCCCAATTGTTCAGCAGTTCCTGTGGCCAGGAAATCGATGGGATTAGCAATTGACGAACCGGGAAAAAGTTGTTCCTTTAGCTCCTCTGCATCAGGCCCTTCAATATGAGGAACAGCTAATCCTCCATTGGATAATGTATCGGTAAGCATTACCGCAGGACCACCTGCATGAGTAATAATGGCAATATTTTTCCCCTTAAGTTCAGGATACATAAACACCGATGCAACACTTATTAAGTCTTCCCGGCCATAACATCTTACAATTCCGGCTTTTTTAAAAAGTGCATCCACTGCAACATCAGAACTTGCCAAGGCTCCTGTATGAGAAGATGCAGCCCTGCTTCCTGCTTCAGAAGCACCTGCTTTTACCGCAGCTATTCTACACCCTTTTCGGATAAGTGAAGAAGCATGTTTAAGCAGCATTTGCGGTTTATCAATATTTTCGAGGTAAAGTAGTTTTACCATGGAGTCGGTATCGGGATTGAAATTCTCATCCAGATGCATAAGAATTTCTTCTACGCCAAGTTGAGCCGAATTTCCTACTGAATATACATTTGCGAACTGGAGACCTTTAGGAATACCTGCTTCCATAATAAAACATGCAGTTGCCCCTGAACCGGATATAAAATCACAACCCTTTGGATTTAACTTTGGAATTGGCCGGGTGAAAATGCTATGATGCTGTGGAGTTAGTATTCCAACACAGTTAGGGCCAATTAATGAACCTCCCACTTTATTTATTACTGCTACAACCCTGTCTTCAAGCACTTTACCTTCTTCGCTTTCTTCACTAAATCCTGCCGAAAGTATTATAAAAGCTAGGGTGCCTTTATTTTGAGTTAAATACTCAACTGTTTCCGGAGTATATTTAGCTGCGATGGCAATTATTGCCAAATCAACATTGGGTAATTTTGACGGATCTCTAAAACTGGGAATACCCTGAACTTCATCAGCCTTAGGGTTTAGAACAAAAAGGTCGCCCAGGAACTTTCCATCAATTATATTTTTAAGAATTTTGCCTCCAGGTTTTGTTATATCATCAGATCCACCAACAACTACAATGCTTTTTGGGTGGGTAAGTTCTTTTGTAATCATACTTTTTTTTTCAGATTGCAAAGCTAGAAATTATAACGGTGCAATCGAGTTAAATGAGGGTATTTAGAATTAGTAAAAGGAAGTGGTTTTGGTTGAGGGTTTTGGGTTTTGGGTTGAGGGTTTTGGGTTATGATCTGTAATATTATTAGAGCGCAATGGTTTTTTATCAGCGGATTTCTAGTCTCCGCAATAGGTGTGGTTTCCTTAAAATGAAAAATTATCGTTTAATAAATAATTAACTCAATCTTATCCGAGGATCGAGGGCTGCATAAATAATATCGACAAAGATATTTACTAAAATCAGCACTACAGAAATAAATAGAACTGAGCCCATTATTACCGGTAGATCATATTTTTCAAGAGCATCAACAATTACAACACCTATCCCCTTCCAATCAAAAACATATTCAACAAATACAGCTCCTGCCATTAGCGAAGCAAACCATCCTGATATTGCTGTAATTACTGGATTAAGAGCATTTCGAAGTCCATGAAAAATAACAACTCTAAACTCACTTAAGCCTTTTGCCCTTGCCGTTCTTATATAATCCTGAGAAAGTGCATCAAGCAATGAGCTACGTGTGAGGCTAACAACAATGGCAAGTGGCCGTATGCCAAGAGTTATTGCTGGTAATATCAGGTTCTTAAGATCTAGATATTTCTCACCCGTGAAGTTATCAACCGAATATAGGCTTCCAAACATCTGTAATCCCGTATAATCAGCTAGTACAAATGCAAATAGCCAGGCCATAATTATGGCAGCAAAAAATGAAGGTATCGACATTCCAAAAGATGAAAACACCAGTAGGAATCTATCAAGTAAACTATCTTTAAACAATGCTGCCGGGATTCCCAATAATATCCCCAATATCATAGCAATTATAATTGAGGATGAGGCCAATAACAATGTTTTTGGAAATGCTTCCGAAATTATCGCACTCACTTGTCGCTTGCTTTGATAAGATGTCCTTAAATATGGATACTTTATCACAATCCACATATTAGAAATGGAAACTAATTTAACAGCATTTCCATAATCTGATTCATCAAAATACCAATAACTGTCAGTATCTAAAAAATCATGAAAAGATATCGGGGATAAATCATTAAGGAAATTAAGATACTGAACTGCAACTGGTTTATCTAAACCTAAATCTTTGGTAATGGCTTCAACAGAAGATACATCTGATCGTTGACCTAGTAACATCCGGGCGGGATCGCCAGGCAATATATTAAACAGAAAGAAGATAACCGTTACAACTCCCCAAAGAACCAGTAAGCCATATAACAACCGTCTGATTATAAATCTTATCATTTGGTTATTAGTTCATTAACTTTATCAATATTTGGAAAATCATTATGATGCCATTTTTCAATTACAATTCCATTCTTAAGTAATACCAAGCCCGGATTTGATCTGATCATTGCTTTTAATTCAATATCATCTGCCGGATAAACATCGTAATTAATCTTATACTTATCTCTGTATTTATCAATCACATCCAATGATGGTGTTAACATAACAAAACTTATATCACTATCCATCAATTTGTTAAATATGGTTCCAGCATCAATCATCCCCTGCCCTGCTGCATCATCAAGATCATAAGATGTAAGTATGAATTGATATCCATGATTTTCAATTATTTCATCCGTAAGGTCATGCCCGTTCTCATCTTCAATAATTAAACCATGCTTTAGCTCAAGTTGCGAATTATCAATCCGCTGATCAACAAACTCCCATTCCGACATCCAAACTGAATCGTTCCAAGGATAATTTGGCGATATATATTCTTTGATTTCTCCAGTATTTTTGTTTTTATAAGCTAAATAATTAACAACGGTTTCTTTGCCTGAACTCTTCATATCATTTCCAACCTTCCATTCTCTAAAATCAATAACAGGTAAATGATTATAATTATGTGAAATAAATAAATCGAATACTCCAAGTATTGCAATAAGAACTATGGTCTGCATCAAATTACTCATCCTTATGACTATCTTACTTCTGTATAAAAAAATAAAAAGGGCAAATGCTAGTAATACAATATTCTTGTAAAATGTTTCCCAGTTAGTGAGTTTAACCGCATCACCAAAACACCCGCAATCGGGCACTAACTCATACATTGCATCAAAGTACGTAACAATGGTGAAGAATACCATTATCAATAATACTCCTAAGGAGGCAAGACGAATTCTCAACTTAAATACCATCGCAACCCCCAATAAAAACTCAACACTAATGAGCAATATTGATAAAGCCAAAGTATAATCCATTAAAAAATACCAACCATAGGCTTCGAGATAATCCACAACCCGATAGTCGGTTCCTATTGGGTCGACTCCTTTTACAAAAGAGGAGAATATAAAAATTAACCCGGTAAACACACGAATAATTTTTACAGCTATTGGTTCAATAATATTTTTTCTAAACATCTTCTTTTTCAACTATCAATTTAATCAATGCAAATAATGAGTAATTTATAATGTCGTGATAATTAGCATCAAGACCTTCCGAAACTAAGGTTTGCCCCTGATTATCCTCAATTTGCTTGATTCGCAATAGTTTCATCAGGATAATATCAGTAAAGGAAGACACACGCATATTGCGCCATGCTTCATCATAATCGTGATTTTTACTAAACATTAAATCACGGGCTTCACCCAACTTTTTAGCATATAGTTCAATGGCATCCTCTGCTTTCATATCAGCCGATTCGGCAACACCAAGGTCGAGTTGTATTAATGCCATTACCGAGTAGTTAACAATTCCAACAAACTCAGGAATTATTCCCTCATCAACCAATTGTTTATCTTTTACTTGAATACTCCTTATTCTGTTCGCTTTTATGTATATCTGATCGGTTAAGCTACTTAGTCGCAGTATACGCCATGCTGTGCCATAGTCCTTTTGCTTAACTTCAAAAATATCTCTACAATAAGCAATTACTTCTTCAAATTGATTTGCTGTTTTTTTAATCATAACCCAACAATGAGTTTAAATTTTAACTTTGCTAATAGTTTCCAAATTTTACACAAAAATGGGCGATAAAAGTACAGCTTTTACTGGGATAAGGAGTATTAAAATTGATAATAATAAACATATCGATTTCACAACTCCCAAAATAATGGGAATACTAAATATTACACCTGATTCATTTTACGATGGGGGAAAGTATACAAATACAGATTGCTTATTGGCCATAGCTGAATCGATGCTCAATGCTGGCGCAGATATTATAGATATAGGTGCTGTTTCCACACGGCCGGGAGCAGAAAACATTGGTGTAGATGAAGAGTTAAAAAGGATAATTGTTCCACTTGAATTATTAATTAATTCGTTTCCGGAAGCAATATTTTCGATCGATACATATCGTTCGAAAGTAGCATGTGAAACGATTGGTGTTGGCGCTCATATTATTAATGACATTTCAGGAGGAACTATGGATGACCAAATGTTTACAACAATCGCCAAGCTAAAAGTTCCTTATATATTAATGCATATACATGGTACTCCGGAAACCATGCAGCATTCCCCAATTAGAAAAAATGTTGTAGGTGAAGTAGTTCGTTTTTTCAATACTAGTGTTGATAAATTAAGTAAGCTGGGGGTTGAAGATATTATTCTTGACCCCGGATTTGGTTTTGGAAAAACGCTGGATAGTAATTACACTTTACTAAGTAACATTGATAAAATTAGGGTTAATAACTTACCAGTGCTTGCAGGGGTTTCCCGGAAATCGATGATTAGCAAAGTATTGAAATTAACACCAGATAGGGCACTTAACGGGACAACAGTTCTTAATACAATCGCCCTGTTAAATGGAGCTAACTTACTAAGAGTACACGATGTAGAAGAAGCTAATGAATGTATAAAGCTAATTTCCAGATACAAAAATACTTCTGAATAATAATATTTATGATTTACATCGATAAGCAAAGCAACGACCCATGGTTTAATATAGCAGCCGAAGAGGTAGCCTTAAAAAGCAAATCGGAAGATATTTTGATGTTGTGGATAAATAATCCTTCGGTGGTAGTTGGCAAGCATCAAAATACATTTGCCGAAGTAAATCAACAATTTGTTTGGGAGCATAGTATCCCTGTAATAAGAAGACTTTCCGGAGGAGGTACTGTTTATCACGATAAAGGAAACCTCAACTACAGCTTGATCACCACCATAGAAAACAGGGAACGGCTAATTGACTTTCCTAAATTTACCGAACCTGTAATTCAGTTTTTTAAACAGTTTGGGCTCGATGTTACTTTTCATGGAAAAACTAATCTGGGCGTAGTTGGAAAAAAAATTTCAGGGAATGCCGCTCATATTTTTAAAAACAGGGTTCTTCATCATGGCACTTTGTTGTTCAATACTAATCTGGATAAACTGGAACAAACTATCGGGTCATCTGATGCTGATATTAAGGATAAATCGATTAAATCAGTACGTGCAAGTATCATCAACCTTAAAGAACTTGTTCCCGGTATAAAATCAGTGACTAGTTTTCAGGAACAATTTAAGGAATTTCTATTTGAGTATTTTTCCATCGTTGATTCGATTGTTTTTTCAGAAAATGAAATACAGGAAATAAATTATCTGGTTCAAAAAAAATATAATAATACCCAGTGGAACTATGGATATTCACCAGCTTATCAGTACAGTAAAACAATCCAATTTAATGGTGAAAATGTAAAAATCCACATGGAGGTAAAAAAAGGAATTATTGTAGATTTGCAAATAAATTCGGATAAAATTCCTTTTCATGTAATTAATCTGATTCAAAATCAAATCCGGAACAAACAACACAATCCTCAAGTAATGATTGAAGAAATAGCAAAACTTACAAATCACATCAATGTGGTAGGCATGGATGGTTCATTTTTATTCAAACTTTTCATTTAACGCATTGGCATGGAAAAAGTGAATAATTTTTTAAAAGAAAATGGATTTATTCTTAATTCATCGGGTGGCGAGATTAAAGGTTCTCCTGATGAGTTGCTTGAACAATCATCAATAATTGCTGAAAAGCTACCTATTAATTTTACCGAAGGAATTATTGAAATCCCAGGTTGCTATTATGAATTTGCTCGTAGGTATCCAGACAAAGATGGCAGTCTCTATGGAGGATTCATAGCAAAATCGGCCGACAAGATATTTGAAAGTACAAATTACTACACAAAATAAGTTACATGGATATCCATCAAAAACAACAAGCTTTTCAATCACTTGCGTCATCTTTTAAAGGTGAAGTTATGACAGATGACAGCATACGTTTAATTTATGCTACCGATGCATCTGCATACCGTGAATTACCTCTTGCTGTTGTTTATCCTAGTACGAAATCGGATATCATTAAACTAATTCATTTTGCCAAAGATTACTCTACATCGATAATCCCAAGAACAGCCGGGACATCACTAGCAGGTCAGGTTGTTGGCCATGGTATAGTTGCTGATGTTTCAAAACACATGACTAAAATTATTGAGATCAATAAGGAAGAAATGTGGGTAAAAGTAGAGCCGGGTGTAATATTAGATGAGTTAAACTTGATTCTGAAAGAACATGATCTGTTTTTTGGCCCTGAAACATCCACCTCAAATAGATGCATGATTGGTGGAATGGTTGGTAACAATGCTTGTGGTTCGCATTCATTGGTTTATGGAAGTACTCGCGATCACACCCTCGAAATTGAATCAATACTAAGTGATGGAAGTGAAGCTACATTTAAAGCAATTTCAGAATTGGAGTTTCAAAATAAATTAAAGGAAGAATCACTGGAAAGCAAAATTTATAATTCTATATTTGATATACTAAAGAACGATTTTAATCAAAATGAAATAAGAAGTGAATTCCCCGATAGCTCGCTGCCCCGAAGGAATACAGGATATGCGCTTGATTTACTTCTTGATATGCAACCAACCAATCCTGCAGGCAAGCAATTCAATTTTTCAAAACTATTGGCAGGATCAGAAGGAACGCTGGCCTTCACAACGGCGGTTAAATTAAATCTAGTCCCACTACCACCAAAACACAAAGCTCTTATGTGTGTTCATCTTGATAGTGTTAGTAGCGCTTTAAGGGCTAATATTATCGCTCTCAAGCATAAACCAGTAGCCATCGAATTAATGGATGATACTATTCTTGAATTAACTAAAAAAAATATTGCTCAGAAAAAGAATCGTTTTTTCGTTGAAGGTAAACCTGGCGCAATTTTAATAGTTGAATTTGCAGAAGATAACCCTGAAATGATCAACAAAAAAGCTTCTGAAATGGAAGCTGAAATGAAGAAGCTTGGTCATGGTTTTCATTTCCCTATAATCAGAGGTGAGGATATTAAAAAAGTTTGGGATCTGCGAAAGGCAGGATTGGGAATATTAAACAACATGGTTGGAGATGAAAAGCCTGTTCCTGTAATTGAAGACACGGCGGTTAATCCTGAACTGTTACCTGATTATATTGCTGAATTTGACCTAATTCTAAAAAAACACGGAAAGAGTTGTGTTTACTACGCTCACATAGCAACCGGTGAACTGCATTTACGACCAATTCTTAACCTTAAAGATCCTAAAGATGTTGAACTATTTAGGACAATAGCTGAAGAAAGTGCTAGACTAGTAAAGAAATATGGAGGCTCACTAAGTGGTGAACATGGTGATGGGAGATTAAGGGGAGAATTTATCCCTATAATGGTTGGAGAACATAATTATCAGCTATTTAAGCAATTAAAGAAAAGCTGGGATCCCGATAATATTTTTAATCCCGGAAAGATTGTTGATACTCCAAAAATGAATACTTTTCTCAGGTATGAACCGGGAGTTAAAACCAAAGAAATAAAAACTATTTTCGATTTTTCAAAAGATCTTGGAATACTTAGAGCAACCGAAAAATGCAATGGTACAGGAGCATGCCGTAAAACGGAAATTAGTGGAGGTACAATGTGTCCAAGTTACATGGTTAGCAGAAATGAAAACCAATCCACCAGAGCCAGGGCTAATATACTAAGAGAATTCTTAACATCTTCCGGTAAAAAAAACCCATTTAATCATAAGGAGATTTATGAAGTAATGGACTTATGCCTATCGTGTAAAGCCTGTAAATCGGAATGCCCCTCAAGTGTTGATATTACAAAGCTTAAAGCTGAATTTTTACAGCATTATTATGACGATAATGGTATTCCAATTAGAGCTCGGCTTATAGCAAATATTGCAAAAATTAATAAGCTGGGAAGTTTGGTTCCAAGGATATATAATTTTGTTAACCAGAATTCAATTATTTCAAAAGCAACTGCTTTAACTTTTGGATTTTCAACAAAGCGCAAGTTTCCGAAACTCAGTAAAATAACACTAGATAATTGGTATAAGAAGAATAAAAGCAATCTTTATAATAGTAAGTTTACAAATGGAAGAGTTTATTTATTTAATGATGAGTTTACCAGATTCAACGATACTAAAATTGGCATTAAAGCTATATTATTATTAACAAAACTTGGTTATGAAGTTATTATTCCAAATCATATTGAAAGTGCTAGAACATATCTATCAAAAGGATTTGTAAAGGAAGCAAAAAAGATCGCTAACAAGAATATATCATTACTAAAGGATAAAGTAACTGAATCAACTCCTCTTATTGGAATTGAACCTTCTGCAATACTGACATTTAGAGATGAATATATTGATCTGGCAAATAAAGATCTGATCCAATACGCAAAAAATATTGCAAAAAATTCATATATGATTGATGAATTTCTAGCGAAGGAAATCAAATCGGGTAAAATAACACAAGAACAATTTACACATAACTCACAGCACATAAAACTTCATGGGCATTGCCATCAAAAAGCCTTGGCAAGTACAAATTCAACAAAATTTGTGCTAAGTTTTCCTATCAACTATACAGTTGAAGAAATTCCGTCTGGATGTTGTGGTATGGCAGGATCATTCGGGTTCGAAAAAGAGCATTATGATATGTCAATGAAAGTTGGCGAACTTGTACTTTTTCCGGTTGTCCGTAATTGTGACCCCGTTATTATTATTGCAGCACCGGGAACATCATGTCGTCATCAGATTAAAGATGGCACAAAAAGAGATGCCCTGCATCCCGTAGAAATTATGTATGATGCGTTGGATATTAGATAATAATTTATATTTTTGCACCCGATTAAAACTGGTCCCGTAGCTCAGCTGGATAGAGCATCTGC
>JABMPH010000083.1 GCA_013203805.1 Bacteroidota bacterium
AAATACTTATTTACAGCAACTGGTAGAATTGATGGATCATCTAAATTTGGAAGCAATTATAGATATGGATTTTTTCCATCAGCAGCAATTGCCTGGCGAATGATTGAAGAAGAATTTATTAAAAACATGGGTGTTTTTACCGACCTTAAATTACGAGTTAGCTATGGAAGAAGTGGAAATGACCGATTTTCAAACTACGCATACATAAGTACTATTTCTGGAACAAATTACTATTTCAACGGTGGATATCCAGCAACGGGTTTTGCTCCTGTTACACCTGGAAATGCAAATTTAAAGTGGGAAAAAACTGACCAGTTTGATATTGGAATAGACATGGGCTTTGTTAATAGTCGTATAGCTTTAACAGCTGATTACTATATTAAGAATACTACCGATATGCTATATAACTCTGAGCTACCATTTACTGCTGGATACACAAGCTATTTCAAGAATATTGGTAGTTTAAAAAATTCGGGTTTTGAATTAAACCTAAGAACTACAAACCTAGTTAATAAGTTTAAGTGGAATACTGATTTCAATATTTCATTTAACAGAAATAAAATAATCGACTTAGGTGGGCAAACTCTCTATATCAATAACGACACATACAAATTAAAAATTGGCTCATGGTCAATTATTCAAGAGGGTGAGCAACTGGGCAGTTTCTACGGTCTGGAAGCTGATGGAATATGGCAACTTAACGAATCTGATCAAGCAGCTGTTTATGGTATGGAACCTGGCGATTTTAAATATATTGATCAAAACAACGATGGTAAAATTGATGCAGCCGATAGAAAAATAATTGGCCATGCACTGCCTAAGTTGTTCTGGGGTATGAACAATTCATTTTCCTATGGAAACTTATCACTTGATATATTTATTCAGGGGCAACATGGAAACCAAATTTTAAATAGCAATCGATTCGAACTGGAATCAGGTAATGGATTATCAAATGCCTCAACAGATATGCTTAACAGATGGACACCTGAAAATCCCAGTAATGAATATCCGCGGGCAAATCGAAACGCAGACTATTTGCATATGTCGGATCGATATCTTGAGGATGGAACCTACATTAGAGTAAAAACCATTTCGTTATCATATAACTTACCCTCAAAATGGATGCAATCATTAAAGATCGATAATGCCCGATTTTATGTCACCGGTGAAAATCTATTCACCTACACAAAATATACTGGTTTCGATCCCGAAGTCAGCCGTTTTGGTTTCGACAATACTCGTATGGGCTATGACTATGGAGGTTATCCTTCAGCCAAATCATACATACTAGGTGTAATTCTTAACTTTTAAAAACAGAAATCATGAAAAAGATATTTGCAATTCCATTAATATTTACCTTGATAATGGTAATTTCATGTGAGAAACAGCTGGAATTAAAACCACACAAAATATATTACGACAATTATTATCAAACACAGGAGGATGCAATTGGAGCTATAAATGCAGTATACAATCTGCTCACTTATGTCAACCAGTATAATAGTTATTTGTGGCTGATACAGGATGTTGCTTCCGATGATTGTAATTCACGCTCAACATTAAACGACCCCAATATTCATCAGTTTAACAACTATACTCTTGAATCAACCAATAACTATTTAAAAGGAATATGGCAAGGGTCGTATTTAGGTATTTCGCGAGCAAATATTGTTTTACAAAAGATCCCTGAAATAGATATGGATTCAGTCATTAAAACACAAATATTAGGTGAGGCAAGATTTCTTCGTGGTCTATTTTATTTTAACCTTGTTAGATTATTTGGTGATGTTCCATTAGTGACAATACCAATTTCTGCAGACTTAACAGATGAGGAAATCTATGTTTTCAGATCACCAAAAGATGCCATTTACAATCAAATTATTGAAGACCTAAAAATTGCATCGGAAATGTGTCCAAAGATTTACTATCAGGGAGGCGATAAAGGAAGAGCAACATTGGGAGCTGCTCTATCTCTATTATCAAAAGTTTGTCTAACAATTGGTGATTGGACAAATGCGTCATTATCTGCAAAACAAGCAATCGACCTTGGCCTTTATAGCCTATGGAATGATTATGCGAGCAATTTTAAAGATATAAATAGAAATGGTAAGGAGTCAATTTTTGCTGCTCAGTTTTTTTCTGGCATACCCAGTCAACAAAATCAAATTGTAATTAGTGGATTACCCAATATTCCCGGAACATTTTCTGCAGGTGTTGAAATCATGCTTCCAACTGAAGATCTACTTAACAGCTTCGAAGAAGGCGACTACCGCAAAGAAGTTACTTTCTTTGATCATTATTGGTTTGATACATTTGAACCACATATATGGAAACACTGGGATCAGGACACATATGAACCTGATCAAACTGCACAATGTGGATCAAATTTTGCAATTATGCGATACTCCGAAGTATTGCTAATTTATGCCGAAGCAATTAACGAAGTTTCGGGACCAACAACAGAGGCTTATGATGCTATAAATCAAGTTCGAGCCAGAGCACGAAATGGAAATGAAAGTGTACTACCCGATTTAGCAGGTTTATCTAAAGATGACTTCCGAAAAGCAGTTCTAGCCGAACGACGTGTGGAATTTGTAAATGAAGGTATTAGATGGTATGATCTGGCACGAACCAAAAACCTCATTGAGTACGTTAAACGTGCAAAAGGCGATATTGCCAATCCGCAGGAATTTAACTATGTTTTTCCGATTCCTCAACGTGAATTAGATGTAAACAAAAATCTTACTCAAAATCCTAATTATCAATAATTCAGGAAGAAATACTACTTAACTAAATCAACTCTTTTGAAATCAAATTTTAATAAATACCCCTCAGTTCAATTACGTAAAACCGATGATGAATGCCTTGTTGGATGGGAAGCTATATCTAATCAATTGGCAAAATCAACACAAGGGAATAAGGCAAATAAAAATATATTAATCATTGATTGCTATCAGGGAACCCTTGAAAATGAGATATTGGATGAAATATCAAATTACCTAGTTCCCGACCACATATTTCTTTCAACTAGCACTATGTTAAATGAAACAAATATCCGTGAATTTACTCAACAAGATGTAACTAACGATAGGGTTTTCGGTTATCTCACAAGGCTCAATTTGGAGCAATTTTTTGATGAAGACAAAATAGCCTCGGTAAAAAAACAAATTTCGAATATCGAACATGGCACTATTCTGATTTTTGGTATTGGAGCCGCCCTGCTTACAGATGAGTCACATACACTTGTGTATGCTGACATGGCACGTTGGGAAATCCAGTTACGCATGAGGCGGAATGAGGTAAATAATCTGGGAATCAATAATCGCACTGACAAATTCGAAGAACAATATAAAAGAGGGTACTTTGTGGATTGGCGGGTTTGCGATCGCCATAAAAAGAAATACATTAATAAGTGGGATTACGTACTCGACACAAACGATCCTGATCAACCAAAAATGGTGAGTGGCAAGATTATAAGAGAAGGCTTATCCCAAACCGCTCACCAACCAATTAGTGTTGTGCCATACTTTGATGCTGGTCCTTGGGGCGGACAGTGGATGAAAGAAATTTGTGGATTAGATCAAGATGCAGAAAATTATGCATGGTGCTTTAATTGTGTTCCAGAAGAAAACAGCCTCCTGCTAGCCTTTGGTGATGTTAAATTTGAATTACCTTCAATCAATGTTGTTTTCTATGAACCGGTAAACCTGTTAGGTGAGGCTGTTTATGGTAGATTTGGTGATGAGTTTCCAATACGATTCGATTTTCTAGACACAATGGGCGGAGGGAATTTAAGCCTCCAAGTTCATCCCACAACTGAATATATACAAGAAAAATTTGGATTGCATTACACACAGGATGAAAGCTACTACATGCTTGACACCAAAGAAGACGCTGTTGTTTATCTTGGCCTTAAAGAAAATGTTGATGGAGATAGTATGATTTCTGATCTTAAGAAATCTCAAGCCAATAATAATAAATTCCCCGATGAAAAATATGTTGAGAAATGGCACGCCAAAAAACATGACCATTTTCTAATCCCGGCCGGTACAGTTCATTGCTCGGGGAGTAATGGAATGGTGCTGGAAATAAGCTCTACTCCATATATTTTTACTTTTAAACTATGGGATTGGGGCCGACTTGGATTAGATGGCAAACCACGACCCATAAATATTGAACATGGGGAAAATGTAATTCAGTGGGATAGAACAAAAAAATGGACAAAGGAAAATCTCATTAACAAAGTGGAACCATATGAGGCTGGCAATGGTTGGGAAAGTGAGAAAACTGGATTGCATGAGCGTGAGTTTATCGAAACACATCGGCACTGGTTCACGAAATCAGTTTATCATAAAAAAGAAAAAAGTGTACAGGTTTTTAATGTAATTGAAGGTCGTGAAATTATAGTTAAGAGCCCTACAAATTATTTTGAACCGATGATATTCCATTACGCCGAAACCTTCATTATACCTGTTGCTGCCGGTGACATTATCATCTCACCACATGGAGAATCTGTTGAGCAAAAATGTGGTACAATTAAAGCTTTTGTAAGAACTTAATTATTGATCATTAATACTGAAATTAAATCATATGAAACAAAAAACATCATCTAAAATTTTTCTTCCAGTCATTTTCTCCTTTTTTGTAATGGGATTTGTTGACCTGGTTGGAGTTGCCACTGGGTATGTAAAACAAGATTTTAACCTGTCGGATAAAATGGCACAGCTAATTCCATTTATGGTGTTTATCTGGTTTGCCCTGATGTCAATCCCAACGGGAATTTTCCAAGATAGAAAAGGAAAAAAACTAACCGTAAATATTGGAATGATATTAACTGGTATTGGGCTACTTATTCCTTTTGTTTATTATACTCTTCCTGCTGCACTTATCGGTTTTGCTTTGCTCGGAATTGGGAACACAATACTACAGGTAAGTGCAAACCCATTACTCATAGATATTTCATCACAAGATTCAAAGGCAGCTAACCTAAGTTTATCACAACTTATTAAAGCTATTGCAAGCATGCTTGGCCCAATAGTTACAGCAGGTTTAGCACTCTACTTGGATAATTGGAAATTAGTCTTCCCTCTTTTTGCTGCCATTTCATTTATTTCTGCCCTATGGCTCAGCGCTGTTAAAATTGATGAGTCGAAACCAAAAAAAGCTCCGGCAACTTTTAAAAGTTCATTTGCCTTACTAAAACATCCTTACATATTAATAACAATAATCGCAATTTTCTTTATGGTTGGATTTGATGTTGCCATGAATACAAATATAGCTACTTTTCTAACTACAACGTTTTCAGTAAGTCTTGAAGTTGCTAGTATGGGTATTGTGATCTATTTTGCTTCATTAATGACTGGACGAACTATTGGAGCAATTCTTCTTCGAAAGATAAACATTAAAATATTTATGGTTGTAAGCACATTGCTTGCTATTGTGGGATTAATTGGAATTATACTATCCAACAATTTATTACTAACACAAGTAATGATTTTCATAACAGGAATAGGTTTTTCCAACGTGTTCCCTATTATGTTTGCACTAATTGTTGAAAAGAAACCCGATTATG
>JABMPH010000084.1 GCA_013203805.1 Bacteroidota bacterium
AAAGGGTATCGTTGACAGATCAAAATATCAAAATGTGAGTCGATTATAGATGAAAAAAATCCTCGTTACTGGTGTTGCAGGTTTTATTGGATATCATCTCACTCACAGGTTGTGTGAAAACGGTTATGATGTGGTTGGCATCGATAATCTAAATGATTACTATGATGTCAATCTGAAAGTAAACCGCCTAAAACAGCTAGAACCCTTGACGGTTGCAAAACTTTTTAAAGGAATCAAAAGAACAAATAACAGACAAATTAGATACAACTCGATTGCTGATTTCTTTTGCATCTATCCTACAGATGGTATCTATAGAAATCACGCCAACTTTTATTAAATATTAGTTGATTATTGTCATAGAAAATCCAATTTTATTGACTTGCCTTACTCCTAAATAAGGAAAAGGCAAAAACAGTTATTTCAGTTCAATTTTCTGAACAAAATTTAATTTGTTGATAAATCCTATCACAAAATGATCCCCTTCTTATGGTTACAAAATGTGACTGAAGGGACGGAGCCGTGCTGTGAAGTAAGAAGTTGGAAATGCTGAGTGGAGCAATTCGATAAAGCTCATCGTAATGCCCGATGAGATGTGAAAAGTCAGGAAAAGAGAGTATTTAATTTGCAGTTATCAGGATCAGTAATTTTTTTAGTTATTAGTTATCATTAATAATCAGCTTGCAGCCAGGAGTCATTTTATGTCTAAAGTTTGTGTTATCGGTGCAGGACGGTGGGGAAAAAACCACATCGCCACTCTCAATCAATTGGGTAATCTTGGCGGTATTGTGGAAGCAAATCCCACAGTGCTCGCCACTTTTCAGGAGAAATATCCTCAAGCACAATGCTTCACATCTGTTGAAGATGCTCTCAATGAAGATTTCACCGGCTTCACAATCGCTACACCAGCTGAAACCCATTTTGAAGTTGCAAAAAAGGTAATCACCGCAGGAAAACATGTTTTGGTGGAAAAACCCATAACCATGAACAGTGCTGATGCAATTACGTTAAATAATTTGGCCATTAAGTATCATGTTAATCTGATGGTAGGACATGTATTATTATTTCATCCTGCATTTCAAAAGATCCAACAACTCATCACCGATGGTACGCTTGGGGATTTACAATATCTCTACAGTAACCGTCTGAACCTAGGCACAATTCGTACTGAAGAAAATGTTTTCTGGAGTTTTGCACCCCATGATATTGCACTCTTTCAATATTTAACTGACTCATCACCCTTAAAAATAACTTCCCGAGGGATGGATATTCTTCAAAATGGCATTCATGACACAACTATCACCACATTAGAATACCCCAACAAAACAATGGGGCATATTTTTGTGAGTTGGCTTCACCCCTTTAAAGAACACAGATTTGTGGTTGTGGGTAGCAAGGGTATGATCCGATTTGAAGATTCTGCAGAGGGAAAGCCATTGGTTTATTACAATAAAAGTGTCAAGTGGGAAGGTGGGAAACCCATACCCTACAATGGTGCAACGTTATTGGTAGATTATGATTCAAATATGCCACTCACTGAAGAATTAAAATATTTTGTTAAACACCTAAATGGAACACCGATAAAAATATCTAATGGAGAAAATGCCATTGAGGTTATGAAAATTCTTGAAGAAGCTACAATAAGTTTAACAGGGAAAAACGATGAATAATAAAAACTATTTCGTCCATGAATCAGCATATCTCGATGATAATGTTTCAATCGGTAATGGCACCAAAATTTGGCATTTTTCCCATGCCCAAACAGGAGCTGTCATCGGTGAAAATTGCGTTTTGGGACAAAATGTAAATGTAGGGAATAATGTGAAAATGGGTAATGGCTGCAAGATCCAAAACAATGTATCCATCTATGAAGGGGTTGAACTGGAAGATTTTGTCTTCTGCGGACCCTCCATGGTGTTTACGAATATTAAATTACCCCGATCTGAATTTCCACAGCGTGGTGCAGAATTCTATTCTAAAACGTTGGTGAAAAAGTCTGCATCTATAGGTGCCAACGCCACAATTTTGTGCGGAGTTACAATTGGTGAATATGCTATGATCGGATCCGGTGCAGTAGTAACTAAAGATGTACCTCCATATTCTTTAGTTGTTGGAAACCCAGGACGAGTCGTCGGTATGGTTGATAAGATAGGTAATCGTATTAAATGAAAAAAAAAATAAAAAAAATTGTTAGGTATGAAGGTGATTTAGTTTTTGATTCATCTAAACCCGATAGAACTCCACGAAAATTATTGGATGTTCCCAAGCTTTTTGATACTGGCTGGAAGCCTAAAGTTGCTTTGGATACTGGGGTTAGGAATGTATATAAAACAGTATTTAACAAATAATATACAATCATGCTCCACTTAATAGGTAGAAAAAAAGAACTCTTTACAGAAGATATCAAGAATCACCAAAAAGAATTGGAAAGGATCGTATCTAATTCCAGATTCTTGGTTATTGGTGGAGCTGGCTCCATTGGACAAGCGGTGACCAAGGAGATTTTTAAACGAAATCCAAAGAAACTCCATGTGGTGGATATCAGCGAGAATAATATGGTGGAGCTGGTCAGGGATATCCGCAGCTCTTTTGGATATATTAAGGGCGATTTTCAAACATTTGCCTTGGATGTGGGCTCCGTAGAATACGATGCTTTTATTGAAGCAGATGGAATTTACGATTATGTGTTAAATTTATCGGCCCTTAAGCATGTTCGTAGTGAAAAAGATCATTTTACATTAATGCGCATGATTGATGTGAATATTTTCAATACCGATAAAACCATCCAGCAATCCATTGAAAAAGGAGTAAAAAAATATTTCTGCGTCTCTACTGACAAAGCTGCCAATCCTGTAAATATGATGGGCGCTTCAAAACGTATTATGGAGATGTTTGTTAACAGAAGAAGCAAAGAAATAAAGGTTTCCATGGCACGTTTTGCAAATGTGGCTTTTTCCGATGGTTCCTTGATGTATGGTTTTGATCAAAGAATAAAAAAACGACAGCCCATTGTTGCTCCCAACGATATCAAGCGCTATTTTGTGACGCACAAGGAATCCGGTGAATTGTGCCTGATGTCCTGCATCTTTGGAGATTACAGAGATATTTTCTTTCCCAAACTGAATGAGAACCTGCATTTGATCTCCTTTGCCGATATAGCCATAAAATACTTAAACGAGATTGGATGCAAAGCTCATGTTTGTGATTCAGAAGAAGAAGCTAGAGAAAAAATACATCAATTGGATTTAAGCAAACAATGGCCTTGTCTTTTTACAGAAAGTGATACAACTGGTGAAAAGGATTTTGAAGAATTCTTTACAGATAAGGAAACACTCAATATGGAAAGATTCGAAAATATTGGAGTGATTAAAAATGAGATTAACTTTGACAATAAGAAGTTGGAGGATTTTGTGAATGGTATTGGCCACTTTAAGAATGCGAAATCCTGGTCTAAAGATGATTTGGTGGAACTATTTTTTCAAATGATTCCCGACTTTGGGCACAAAGAAACAGGAAAGTATCTAGATTCTAAAATGTAGATAATAGTAGATGAGTAAAACTAGAATAATAAATTATTTAGTGCAATATTTTCATAATATTTTCAAAGGTCAGGAACGTTCTGTAAAAGCTAAGAAGCAAATTTTATTCTCCATTGCTATTAAGGGTATTAGTATAGTTGTTGGATTTGTTTTTGTTCCTTTGATATTAAATTATTTGGATACAGAACGCTATGGTATTTGGTTGACATTGAGTTCTATTATTACATGGTTCTCTTTTTTTGATATAGGATTGGGTAATGGGCTAAGAAATAGGTTAACGGAGGCCATTGCAAAAGACAATAAGATATTAGCAAGAACATATATAAGCACTACTTATGCGATATTGGGATGCATCTTTGGATTGATAATTATGTTATTCTTAATAATTAACCCGCTTCTTAACTGGCAAAAAATATTAAATACAAGTACTGTTGGGACGAGTGAGCTTACTATTGTATCTTTATTTGTATTTGTTTTTTTTATTTTAAGGTTTTTCTTTGCTCTAATAGGAACGATATTATCGGCACATCAGCGTCCCGCAATTAAAAATACTTTTGGTCCTCTTGGAAATATAATCTCACTATGTATTATATTCTTTCTTACAAGAACTACTGAAGGTTCACTTATTAACTTAGCTGCTGTATTAAGTGTCGTGCCAGTGTTTGTGTTAATTGGAGCGACATTATTTTTCTTTTCAAGAGATTATCGCGAATATAGACCATCTATAAAATATGTTGACCTATCTAAATCGAAAGATCTTTTAGGACTTGGTGTTAAATTTTTTTATTTTCAAATTGCATCTATTATTTTTTTCTCTACCACGAATTTTTTAATTGCTCAATTTTCTAACCAAGAATCTGTTGCTGCGTATAATATTGCCTATAAGTATCTTTTTGTTCCCAGCATGATACAGGGTATAATATTAATGACTTTTTGGTCTCCGGTAACTGATGCCTATGTTAGAAAAGATTATGATTGGATTAAAAGAGTTCTTAAAAAACTTAATTTATTATCATTAGGTTTAATCATAACACTTGTGTTTTTGACTATTATTAGCCCTTCTATTTACAAATTATGGATAGGTAACAGTGTTAATATTGAGTTTATATTAAGCTTAATAATTGCCATTTATTTAATTCAAGATATAATAATTGCTCCTTTTACAATATTTATTAATGGGTTCGGAAAGTTGAAATTAGGTATATATGTGATAACTGGAAAATTAGTAATCTTTATTCCCTTAGCTTATTTGTTAGGAAAAAATTATGGTGCTATCGGGGTTGTTGCGTCTATGTTGTTTGCTCAATTTCCGGCATTAATATTTGAGCCTATGCAAGTATATAAATTAATAAATAATAAAGCACATGGAATTTGGAATCAATAATTTATGTTTAATATAATGGGAGCAAAATGAAAGCAGTTATACTAGCGGGAGGACTTGGCAGTAGGTTAAAACCGTTTACCGATCTTATTCCAAAACCTTTATTGCCTATTGGAGAGAAAGCAGTTTTAGAAATACAAATTGAACAGTTAAAGAAATCTGGATTTGATGAAATATTTCTCGCTACCAATCATAAATCAGAATATATTGAAAATTTTATTGGTGATGGCTCGAAATATGGAGTTCAATTGATAATAAGCAAGGAAAAAACTCCATTAGGAACAGTTGGACCACTATCACTTTTAAAAGAACAATTGCAAGATGATCCCTTTTTAGTTATGAATGGGGATGTCCTTACTAAATGTGATTTTGCAAAGTTATATAAGTTTGCTAAAAATATGGATTCTGATTTAATCATTTCTGTTAAAGAATTGATTACCCCATTCAAATTTGGTAATATCAGTTCAATTGGAGATTATGTTACTGAAATTATAGAAAAACCAAATATTAAAACAAATATCCTTGCTGGCATATACATTATGAAAAGAGGAATATTTAATTATATAAGATATAATATACATTATGATATGGATGAGCTAATCAATGATATGATTATAAAGGAAGACAAAATTGCAAAATATGAATTAAAAGAATATTGGTTAGATATTGGTGGTGTTGAAGAATACAAGGAAGCCCAAGACATATATAATACACATTTTAAATAAAGTTAGAATGGAAACTATTTTAGTCACTGGTGCGACGGGTTTTATTGGCTCTAATTTAATCCCAATATTATTACAAAAAGGTAACAAAGTAATTGCATTGTCCTACCCCCCCAAAACAGATAGTATTTCTAATATATTAAGTTATGATAAAAAGATTTCTTTCATTACAGGAGATATAAAGGATTCTGTTTTTTGTGATAAAATATGTTTTGGAATTGATAAAATTTACCACCTTGCTGCATTAGCAGATGTACCCAATTCATTTAAAAATCCCAACGATTACATCGATACTAATATAAAAGGAACATTGAATATATGTAATGCTGCATTAAAAAATAAAGTTAGCCGAATTATTATTGTTTCAAGTGCAGCAGTATATGGAGAAGCGCAATATTTGCCTATTGATGAGACGCATCCCCTTCAACCAAAATCACCATATAGTGCCAGTAAACTTGGTGCTGAAGCAATAGCTTTAAGTATGTATTATTCATACTACTTACCTATAACAATTGTTCGCCCATTTAATACATATGGTCCTAATCAGAGTGACAATGCAGTAATATCATCAATAATTAATCAAATTATTTCAGGTAAACAAAAAATATTAGTTGGGGATTTATCGCCAAAACGAGACTTTATATATGCAACTGATTTGTGTAATTCAATGATTGCTCTTTCAGAATCTGACGCAGCTATTGGAGAAATAGTTAATATTGGAACAAATGTAGATACATCAATTGAAGAAGTAATTGCCATTATTAAAGATGTACTAAAGAAAGATGTAGTGTTTGAAACCGATAAAAACTTAATCAGACATAGCAATTCTGAGATATCAGAAATCAGATGTGATAATAGTAAATTAATTAGTTTGACTGGGTTTATTCCAAAAATATCTGTTAAAGAAGGGATAGCCAAAATAATTGAGAACTTATTTAAGGGGACCTCTAAAAACCAATATTATGTGTGATCAAAAACTTAATACAGGAAATAAAAAAACTTGGGATAAAAAAGATATAATCAAATTTTACGAAGATTATCATCAACTTCAACCCCCTGAAGAATCAATATTACATAAACTAATCAATGAGGGGTGTGGTAGTATCTTAGATATTGGAGTTGGAGCTGGGCGAACAACGCCCTTTATTGCTTTGAGTATTTTGGAATAGACTATTCTACAGAAATGATTGAATCTTGTAAAAAGAAATTTGAACCAATGAATAATGGATCTTTTTTTGTTTGTGATGCAAGAGATCTTGGAATGTTTAAGGACAATTCTTTTGATTTTATTTTATTCAGTTTTAATGGGATTGATTATGTTAGCCATCGAGATAGGAAACAAATATATAAAGAAGTACTACGTGTTACAAAATCTGGGGGTCATTTTTGTTTTTCATCACACAATTTAAACAGTTTTCGAAAAGATACATATAAATTTAAGACCAATTTATTAAAAATGCATCCTGGAGGAATAATCAGAAAATATTTAAAAAGAATAAAACCTTTAATAAAAGAGATTCTCCCTCAAAAGAAAATAGATAGTATAACATTCGCAATTAATAATACAATTCCTAGTCGAAAACTTGATGATTATAGCACAGAAATTTCATTAACTACTTGGATAAAAATCAGATTACATAACAAACGTAAGTTATTAAAAACTAAGTATGCAATTGTGAATGATGGGGCTCATGATTTTGGACTTAAGACTTATTATATCACACCAGATGAACAAATTAACCAATTATCAAGTTTATTTTGTAATATAAAAGTATATGACTTAAAAAAGGGAAAAACTATTGATAACCGACTAGAGTTAAATAATAATATAGACCCTTGGTTATATTATTTATGCGATATAATGAAATAGTAATAATTAGAAAATAGACCATTATTTCATGCTGATTTACTATTATAAGCAAAAAGAAAAAAACAAATAATATGAATAAAAAAATAGTAATAATTGCACCGCATGCTGATGATGAAACATTGGGCTGTGGTGGTACAATATTAAAACAAATTGCTAATGGTGATAAAGTGTATTGGATTCTTGTAACATCAGGCAAGGATAAAGTTATCTTTATAAATGCTGATATTGAGCATTATAACAATAATATTGATAAAGTAGCATTAGCGTATGGATTTACTAGGACTATTAAGTTAAATCTACCTGTTGTTAGGTTGGATACTATTCCAGAGTATACAATTTATGATAGGCTTGCTGATACCCTGAAAGATATCGAACCTGAAATAGTATACATCCCTTATATAAATGATGTACATGCCGATCATCAAATTATTTCTAGAGTGATGATATCATGCACTAAAAATTTCAGATTTCCATTTATTGATAAAGTATATATGTATGAAACGGCTTCTGAGACTGACTTTACACCCGCAATTCAGAGTTTAGCGTTTGTCCCTAATCGATTTGTAGATATAACTGACTATATGGATGATAAGTTAGAAATAATGAGAATTTACAGCACTGAATTAATGCCAGATCCTCTGCCACGCAGTTTTCACGCAATAAAAGGATTGGCCGCAGTTCGCGGTAGCAGAATTGGTGTTAAATATGCTGAAGCATTTGTAAGTTTATTCGAGAAAGCATAATTAATGAAAATTTCAATACATCAGCCATCTTATTGGCCCTGGTTAGGGTTGTTAGATAAAATTGCTAAGAGCGATGTTTATGTTATTTTAGATAATGTAGAGATAAGTAAAGGTTCATTTCAATATAGAAATCAACTATTGTGTAACGGAACGTGTAAGTACATCACTTTACCCATTGATTTCAATTCAAAAACTTTGCTAAAAGATATAACTATTAAAGATGTCAATTGGAAAGAAAAGCAATTGTCATTTATTAAGAACTATTATTTTAACTCACCTCACTTTAGATTTATTTATCCTGACATTGAGAAATTATATTTAACATATAATTCAAATGACGCCTGTGGATTTATTATAGAAACTATGAAAAAGAGTTTTGAAATGTTAGCGATTGAAGTAACTGTAAAAAGAGCAAGTCATTATCAATTTCACTCTTCTAGAGGTGATTTAGTCTTCGACATTTGTACTTATTTTAAAGCAGATGCTTACATTTCTGGGCAAGGTGCAAAAAATTATATGAGTAATGAAGATTTTGAGAATTTTTTAGAAGCAAATATTGACATTGAATTTCAAGAATTTTCTCATCCAATATACAAACAAAATATCCATCACGATTATATTGAAGGATTATCAGTATTAGATCTTTTGTTTTGGAATGGAATTAAGAATTCCAGAAAGATATTCTGGGCAAGTTTAAAAAACGGTTAATATGACTGCAAACAATAAAATAAAAATAAAAGTAGTATGGTTGTGCTGGTTTTCCAATGCTGATATGAATGCTTTGTTTGGTAAAAACCTCAATGAGGTATCTCCTTGGATTAGCAATCTAATTAAAATATTTGAGAGTAGAGATGATATCGAAATTCATGTCGTATCTCCCAATAGATATACCAATAAAAATAAATTATTTATGTTAAATAATATTTACTACCATTTTTATAAAACCTATTATCTAGTAAATAAAAAAATTTATAGTAAATTGCATATTAACGAGATAAGTAATTATAGACTAATTAGATCGAACATAAAGAGAATTATTGATAATATCAACCCGGATTTAGTTCATTTGCATGGTGCTGAAAATCCCATATATTCAATTGGAATACTATCGATAGTAAAAAAATATATAATATTGGTAACAATTCAAGGGTTTATTAATCTTGAAACAATTTATGATAACAAAACAATTAGGTATCGAAAAAAAATAGAAAAAGAAATATTAAGCAAATGTAATAATTATGGTGTGCGATCTAATGATACATGCAAGGTTATCAAAATGTATAACGAATCTCCTAACTATTTCTGGCATGATTATCCTATAACAAAACCAAATCAGGATATAATCCCCAAAAATAAAGAATATTCTTACGACTGCGCCTTTTTTGCTAGAATATCCCCAGAAAACGGGATTGAAGATCTGTTTAAAGCAATAAAAATTGTAAAGGAAAGCAAACCAGATATTACTCTCGTTGTGATTGGTCCCGTTGAAATGGTTTTATCTGAATTGAAAAATCAATGTATTGACATAGGGATAGAAGACAATGTCATATTTAAAGGTTATTATGATTCGCAGCAAGAGGCATTTCAAGAAGTCTCAAAGGCAAAAATTGATGTATTGCCTACACACTACGATGTTATCCCTGGAACAATACTCGAGTGTATGTATATAGGAGTGCCAGTTATTTCATACAGCGTTGGTGGTATACCTGAGTTAAACGAAAAAAGAGAGTCTGTGGCTTTAGTCGAAAAGGGAAATGTTGAAAAGTTGGCGAATAAGATACTCGGTCTATTAACTAATGAAACTTTACGTCAACAGTATATTAAGAATGGAAAAATAACTGCAGAATCGTTATTTGATTATAATAAAATATATGATGATTTACATAAAATATATAACACATTGACTGAATAACTATAGATGACTAGCTATAATTGTGACTATCCGAAAGTACTAGTAGTTGGTCAGCCATTTCATAGATTTAGTGGTGGTGGAGTGACTATATCCAATTTGTTTTCAAATTGGTCTACCGATAAACTGTTCTCGTTAAATACTAGCAAAGAAGCACCTGCATTTGATGTATGTAAGAACGTATATATGCTAGGATATAAAGACAGGACTCCTGCATTATTACGACCATTTGTTAATAACAGAAATAAAAACATGATATTTTCGATGCATAGTAAAAACTATGATGAGATTATATCTGGCGATAAATCTAATCCACATCGATCAAAATATAGAAATACTCTTTACAAATTTAGTATTATGATTGGTCTGAATAATCTGCATCATCAATATGTGATAACTGAAGAAATTAAAAGATGGCTGTTTGAAATTAAACCTGATATACTGTATGCCCAATATGCAGATTATCCATCTATGCTGTTTATTTTAAAATTACATAAATTATTAGCAATCCCCTTAGTTGTTCATATTGTTGACGATTGGATTTCAATACCTCCAATTACGAACACTTCAAATAATATTAACACACTTAGTATAGTTAATAAATATTGGACTAAAAAGAATGGTATATTATTTACCAGATTGTTAGAATGTTCTTCTTCCAGAATTGCCATATCTGAACTAATGGCTGAAGAGTATACAAATCGATACGGTATGAATTTTACATGGGCTCATAATTATGTTAATCCTCAAAATTGGCTCGAATTAAAGGAACAATCATCAATAGAAGCAAAAGTAATTATCGGATATTTTGGATCAATTAATATTAAGAATGTAGATGCCTTTAACGATATGTTAGAGGCAATTCAAAGTATTTCTAACCATGACATAATATTAAGGATATTTACAAATAGTATAGTTCCAGATGATATTTCAAAATCGAGCTGTGTAGAAATACGGCAGAGTTTGGATACGTATGCTTATAAACGAGAATTATTGAGGTGTAAGATATTATTTCTACCGTTAGGATTTTCAGATATTTCAATAAGGTATAGCCAGTTATCAATACCAACAAAATTAGCAGAATATTTAATATCTGGGGTTCCCGCTCTTGTATATGCTCATAAAGATACAGCACTTTACAAGTTCTGCTATCAAACCGCGTCTGCTTACGTAGTCTCAGAAAAATCACCCCCAATAATATCTTTTGCGATAAAAAAACTAATAGAGGATAAAAAAATGAACCATGATATAGTTAAGAATGCTATTAATGTGGTATCAAGTGGAAAAATATCAGCAGGCAGTATGACAGATAGATTCGAAAAAGTATTTTTATCTTTAATCAATAATTAGTATGATTTATCAACGAGCAAATACTTAATGTACGATAGACAATTCATAATCGCCCCAGGAAAATATCTTAAGAAATTGGATTGGGAAAAGATTATTATATCTCCAGAGTTAGAATTAAAAACTCATCCCTCGTTGGAAACATCAGAATGTGTTTCAAAGCAGGGTAGAATTATATTACTCGGGTATATATTGGATACATCTAATCCTGAATTAAATAATAGACAGATAATTGAGGATTTAATAAATAACTCTCATGATATAAACTCATTATGCAAATTGCTTTATAAACTGTCTGGCCGGTTTGTTATTATCTATATTACTATAAATATGATGTACATGCTTCATGATTTAGCTGGTTTAAGATCCATTTACTGGGCACAAACAGTTGAAGGTGATTTCATATTTGCCTCGCAACCAAGTCATATAGCTGTAGTTATGAAATATAAATATAGCAATTATGCACTTAAATATTTTATTCAAACTGACTATTTTAAAAAGGACCAAGAATATTGGTTCCCAGGCCCTTTGACGTTATATAAAGAGATAACCCAACTTTTACCGAATCATTATTTAGATGTTAATAACAATACACAAATAAGATTTTGGCCAAATAAACTCAAATATTATAATAGTCCAGAGGCAATAGTAAAGAAGTCTGTAGAAATAATTAAAAATACAATAAGGTCTGCCTCTCTTAGATATGAGCTAGCAATTCCAATCACTTCTGGATATGATTCGAGAATAGTATTAGCAGCAACAAGTCACGATTCTGAAAAATATTATTACTACGTTTGTTTGTACGGAGATACTAGTAAAAAATCAAATGATATAGTAATTCCACAGAAAATCTTAAACAAAATGGGAGTAAAGTATAACATAATTGATTGTAATGGAAAGATGGATGATGAATACATGGATTATTATAAAAACAATTGTTATTTAGCACATAATTATTATGGTGACATTGCATATATGTTAAAAACTAAGTATCCTGCTAATAGGCTCGACGTAAGAGGAGTATCTGAGACTTTCAGGTCATTCTATTTCAATAAAACAGTAAGAAACGGACAAGACTTAGCCAATATAGCGAGGATGGGCGATGGAAAATTAGCGATAAAATCGCTTCAAAAATGGTTAGATGATTCCACCAGAATTATCCAAAATAATAATTATAACCTACTTGATATTTTCTACTTAGAGCAACGACTTGGTTCATGGAGATCAATATCTGCATTAGAATGGGATGGAATCAGAGAATTGTTTGATCCATTTAATTGCCGATATTTACTCGATTTGATGTTATCTGTTGATGAGAGGTATAGAATAGGAAAACATAAACTATTTAAAATGATTATAACTGAGATGAACCCAACTTTATTAGATTATCCAATAAATCCAGATAGAGGTATAAAAAAAGTAAAAAGAATTATAATTAATCTATTAAACGAGTTAGACTTATTACTATTCTTACATACAAAATATAAATCAATATATAAAAGATAAATAATGAATGAAAACCGTAAATATCCATGGTGTTGTAAGAATATATATAGGAGCATAGTATTATTTATTTGATTGGAAAAGCATAAAGGATAAATTTGTAATTAAAGAAAAAAATAAAATAGTAATTGGACACTTTGGGAGAATTGACATTAAAAATATAGATTGTATTCCAGACTTAAGAATGTATTTATTTAATTTTTAAATGAAAGATATAAGAATTCCACAAATACGGAAAATGAATATTATTACATTAGATAATATTCTTTTTTCATTATTA
>JABMPH010000085.1 GCA_013203805.1 Bacteroidota bacterium
AGTTTCTTTTTCACAGAAAAAGAATTTGTAAAATCAAAATACGTAAACCAAAGAAAACTTATTGAATAAAGTGCGGCACGCACCATATTCAAACCGTTATGCACTATGCCAGAAAGCACACACATATATAGATTTTAAAAGAAGATCATGAAAAAAATATTTCTATTATTAATATCATTAATTATTATCCAAACAACAATTATCTCACAGGGTTGTTTGCCAAATGGAATTTCATTCTCAAGCCAGTCAGAGATTGACAACTTTCAAACAAATTATCCAGGGTGTTCAACAATCGAAGGCGATGTTCAAATAAGTGGAATACATATTAAAAACTTATTTGGGTTAAACTCGATAGATACAATTAATGGCTCGTTAAAGATAATTTCATGCAGTGACCTTGACAGTTTAGTAGGTCTAAATAACCTGAAGCATGTTGGAGGTTTTTTTGAAATAAACGCAAATAATAGTAACAATTTCAGAACTCTAAATGGGCTAGATAATCTCAAATCCGTTGGTGGGTATTTTGCAATTGTTGGGAATGAATATCTATTGTGGACATCAGGAATAGAAAGCCTTACATCAATTGGTGACCAGCTATTGGTTGTTTTTAGTAGTTTATTGGATTTAGATGGGCTAAATGGTGTTACTTCAATTAATGGTGGTCTATCAATTGCAATTAATTTTAGCCTCCGTGATATTTATGGACTATCTAATATTGAGGCTTCAACGATTACTGATTTATCAATATATCGAAATAATATCTTAACTGGCTGTCATATAGAAAATATTTGCGGATATCTATCATCTCCTAATGGAGTAGTAAAAATATATGCGAATGGTGAAGCATGTGACAGTCCTTCCGAAATTGCAGATTCTTGTAATATCTCGGTTCCTTGCCTTCCTTATGGAGATTATTATTTTTACTCTCAAAAAGAAATTGATAATTTCCAGATTAATTTCCCGGATTGTTATGATTTAGCTGGCTCAATGATAATTAGAGGTTATTGGGATACTATTACAAGTATTGAAGGACTTAGCTCAATAAATTCAATTGACTCATCACTAATTATTAGTAGTTGTGATAGTCTGAGAACACTTGCTGGTCTTGAAAATTTATCTACAATCGGAGGTGCACTTAGTATTGACGGTAATGATATGTTAGTTGATATTTCAAGTTTAATCAACTTAAAATCTATTGGGTCTGAGCTTAGTATAACCAATAATAACATACTTCCTACTTTATATGGACTTGATAACATTAAACCGGAATCAATTGGAGAAATTACTATAAAATACAATTCTTTACTAAGTAATTGTGCAATAATGAGCATTTGTGAATATCTGGCTAGTCCAAGTGCGCTTGTAGAAATAAGTACAAATAATCAGGGTTGTAATGATTCCACTGAAGTGGCAGGTATTTGTGATACCATTACCTATGCTTGTCTGCCTGAGGGGATCACTTTAGATTCACAATCTGATATTGAGAGATTCATATATACGTATGGCTTCTGTAAAAATATACAAGGTGACGTTCAAATAAGCCAAATTGATGCGGTTAATCTTGAATTCCTGAATAATATTAGTCTAATCAAGGGTGACCTGATAATATTTGATAATCCTAACCTTGTTGACTTAAAAGGACTGGAGAATCTTAGATCAATTGGAGGAGATTTAATCATTGGAGATGAAAACAAAGGAAGAAATCAATCTTTAGTAAGTCTCGAAGGTCTCGAAAGTTTAACTACAATAGGTGGAACATTGACAATCTCAAATAATAGCAACTTAAATAATATTTCCAGTATTGAAAATATTTCAGCTAGCTCAATTGAATTTTTATCTATTTATAACAATCCGGTGCTAAGTGAGTGTAACATAGAAAATATTTGTAACTTTCTAATATCTTCTTCAGGAAAATCAGATATTCATGACAATCAACTAAAGTGCAATAGCGATATAGAAATTGAATCAGAATGTTCAAGTTTTGTAGAGCATCAAAATATTGAATCTTTTATCAAAATTTATCCGAACCCGTCCAATGGAATCTTAAAAATTGAGAATAGAAGCGGTTTAAGAATTGATCACATTAGAATTTATGATAGTTTGGGAGGGCTGGTTTATTCTCAAGAATATGAAAATAAAGACTTGGATATAAAAATTCTCGAATCAGGAATATATACCTTACTGATAAATATTGATGATATTAATATTTACGAAAAACTTATAAGATTATAATAAAAGCACAGTGCATAACAAAAAATATACGGCATTTGGCAGATAGTAATGAAAATGAAAGCATTAATAAGCAATAAAAACAGTCGTAAGTTGAAAATGATGCGTTCCAAAATGCCAAACGCCGCATATTAAAACCGTTAGGCATAATACAAACCAAAAAATATGAAACATATATTTATTATTCTAATCTTATTTTTTTCTACAGGTATTGTTTGTCAGGTAACTCAAAAGGATAATAGTGACCCTGTCAACATGCAAGTATTGAAATTAAAACTTGAAACTCTAGAAGATGAATTTAAGAAACTCGAAACTGAAATAAAAGAAATTGAGAAATCATCCTCAGAAAGCATCTCAGATTCGAACAAAGATTCGGAATCAAAAATCGAGGCTTATAAAAATGACTTGAAAGATTTGATGAATTTATATGTCTTTTTTATTACAGTAGGTCTAATACTAATTGGTTTTGCAATAAATTTTTTTGGTAAAAGTGCAATTAAGAAAAGAGTTGAGGAAATAATTGCAGAAACTGCTCAAAAACATATAGAATTAAAAATAGTTGAAACACTTAATAGTAAGATTACAAATGATTTAATAGAAACTGTAATAATAAACAAAAGTGATGAGGAAATAAATAAAATCATTTCTTCCATTGAACATAAAGGAGTTACAGCAATAAATCAAATAAAGAAACGTGGTGATGATGCAATAAAATCAATGTTAGCTACTCCAAAAAAAGTTCAGTTTAAGATTGAAAAGAAACAGCCAAGTGATCAAGAAATTACACGCCAGAATAATGAAAATAGAGCTGAAGAATTCTTCGAACTTGCCTTTAAATCTAAAGACCCAAGAATTCAAATCGGTTTGTATAAAAATGTAATTGAATTTGATCCAGACAATGCAAATGCATTGAATAACATGGCAGCTAGTTTTAATGATTTGAATGATCCAGCTAGCGCCATTGAATTGCTAAATAAGGCTATTAAACTTGACCCAAGTTTTCCCCAAGCGTATGCAAATAGAGCAATGTCTTATAACTTATTGGGAGATTTTAATCTTGCATTAGAGGACTGTGCAAAAGCAATTGAATACGATCCTAAATTTGAATATGCATATGCAATTAAAGGAAATATTTTAACAAAACAGGGCAAATATGCAGAAGCAGAAATTGCTCTTAATACGTCTGTTGAAATGGACCCGGAATCTGCTGAGCCATATTATAATAGAGCATTCTTCTATGAAGAAACAAATAAGTTTGAAAAGTCACAAATTGATTATGAGAAAGCCGAAGAACTTGGCTTTTCAAATAAAGCTATGTTATTTAATAATATGGCAGTATTAAATAGGCGCCTAAAGAAGTTTGATAAAGCGATAGAATTACTAGAGAAAGCAAAAAAATTCAATCCTGACTTTCCAAATTTAGATGGTACATTAGCACTAATTTATGCTGACAAAAATGATGACGAGAAATTTTTCTCACACTTGCAAATAGCTCTAGAAAAAGGATGTAAAGCATGGAATTATTTATCAGACTCAGGTTTTGAAAAGTATAGAGACTCCAAACGTCTACAGTTACTATTAGAACCATATAAGAAAAAGTACTATGCCTAACAATAGCGCATACGCCATAGCCGCGGCAATGGCTTCGTAGAAAAATTATCAGTAAATTTGAAGTTAAATTACAAATTCAAAAATCAGCAAAAAGGCGGCAACGGCGCATCGCAATACCGTGACCCAACATAATGAACAACAACAATCCAAAAAGTATGAAAATGAGAATTTTATTTACAGTTATATTGATCGCAATGATTATGGGGG
>JABMPH010000086.1 GCA_013203805.1 Bacteroidota bacterium
ATTAATTCCACAACAAATACAAGTTCCACCATCAGCAACATATTCATCAATTTTTGCATTCAACGAACCCTCATCCTTAGAAAGCTCATGAAACCATTCATCACTTGCTTCATACTCATAACCAACAAGCCCAACTCTATTATCAGAATAATTCAAAATAATCTCAACCAAAGCTCTATTCGCTGGTATAGCATAACTTAGCCTTGTAGGACTATCCCAATTCATACTACCCGACAAATCCATAACAGAAATAACATCCGCCTTAACAATTGAATCAATAATATCAGAAACGTTAAGAAAACCAATTCTAAAAGGCACAGTCGTTTGACTCAAAAAGCTATAATCAAAAATATCAGAAAAAGTAGAATCGGAAATTGTAATATTCGCTTCACCATCAGTAGCATTTGTACTATTCCCTATATAAACAATCTCTTCTCCCAAACGAACAAAAATATTATACGTACTATTGTAATGCAAATCCATCTCCATACTCGTTAAATTACCAGGCACATAAATCGAATCATACAAATTAATAAAACCGTATATCCCAGGCAAAAACTTATCCTGAGTTTCAAACCCAGAACTATTATAAGCAACTCTCAAATATCCACCAGCTACACTAAAAGTTCCATTATTAGACCTAAACGAAACATTATTAGCACCCATCAAAAACTTATTAGTATGATTCAACAAACTAATACTCATTGGTACACCCGAAATTGGAGTATAACTATCAGCATAAATATCGTTAACATAAATATCAAAATCGCGAGAAAAATCGCCCTCAATATTAACTGCAGAAACATTGTCACCAATATTCATAGTTACATTTCCATCTCCAACATATCCACCAAAATAAAAGTACTTAACTTTGTTTTCAGAAAACAAAAACGCCCTTGCTGAAAAACCACTACTTGCATTATGCCCTCCCTCAACACCACTAACAATCTTCCTAGAAGTTCTAATGTTTTCAACATCCGTCAAATTAACTTCCGTAGAATTCGCAATCAAATTATCATCAAAATAAAGAGCAAGTCCCCCACTTAAATTAATATCATCAAAAATTGCTTCCAACAAAAGCCCATCCTTTGAATCCCCAAAAGCATAAAATTCAGCAATCTGTTCCAGAACAGACTGATTCAATTTAACAATATCCCCACTAATCCTCAAGCTCTCAACATAAGTATTATTTATTTCACCAATTTGCAAATCTGACAAAACCTGCAATAAATCACTTTGAGTATGACTTTCATAAGTGACACTAGAAACAGGCGGCTTAATAAAAATCACAACTCCCAAAATAATTATAAGAGCAACAAAGGCATCAACACTAAAAAAATACCCTCTCTTCGAACAAATTAAACCATTGTTTTTTTTCATTTCCAAATAATTAATTCAAATTTAGTTGGCTTGTTTTCATAAATAACTATTCTAGTAATTTTCACCTGAGAATCAACAGAAGTAACATTAACTATCCCAACATATTCCTGTGGCACCCCCGAAATTTTCATTCCAGGCATTGAAAAATAAAAATTATTAGAAACCCCAACTCTTGTCTTTTTCTCCTCCGGAAGACGAGAATCAAAGTCCTCTAGTCTCCCCTGAACAATTTTACCATCCTCAAGCAAACCAAAATTCCATTGCTCCCACTCACTAAGAAGCAAATTAGATGCCAAATCTCCTTCATAAAAAAGCTCACTCAAATCATCAGAAGATCCCGCAGTATAATTCAAAGCATAAAAATAAATAACACCCAAGCTAACAGTAAAAATAATAAAAGCTACCAACAAATCTAAACTCCAGACCTGTCCTTTTTTATGCATTGATAATAACATCTTCACCCTCTTTCTTAATTGTATTAAGTCCTTTTTGAACATTTCCTATAACCCCCTCAGGAATATCATATGCAAAAGTTTGATTTCCCATAATAACAAAAACCATATCCTCGGCCAAAGTTATATTGTAATAAACTCCCAAAATATTTTCTGAAACATAAAACTCCCTAAAATATCCATCACTAGATCTCGAAGCAAAACCAATTTCATCCCTAACATCAATCGCAACATTTTGTAAAACAATCCTTTGTTTCTCCAAATTTTTATCCAAAACATTCATTTGAACAATACTCATAAAAACAACAAAGAAAAAAAGTGCAGCACCAAACATTATCATAAATTCAACCGTCGCCTGACCTCTTCTTTTTGAACCCCGTGAAAAGAACATGAAATCTTCGCAAAGATTACTTAAATCGAACCTCTTTCTCATTAACATAACAAAGAAAATGTCTATATAAAAGTAAGGGTAATTTTATATAATACATTTCATCTATTCTCACATGAAGATGCAAAAAAAGGGTGACGCCAAATTCATATATTTAATAATAATTTTAGTCATAATTGCAGCATTAGCAGTTATCTTC
>JABMPH010000087.1 GCA_013203805.1 Bacteroidota bacterium
GATGAAAGTCCTCAAATAACCCTGCAGACTGATCTTGAAAAATTGAATAATTTTCAAGATCAGTCTGCAGGGTTATTTGAGGACTTTCATCACAGTCCGAATCGCAGCTCCAGACGAGAAGCATACACAGAAGTAAGAGAGGGAGTTTTATATTCATTTTTCTAACCTTTCAAAAAATATTCGTCATTCTGCCATTTAGCAGGATTGTTAAATATGTAGCCGGATATATTTTGCCACGATTTTTCGTTTCTGATGATATGGTCAAAGTACCTTGCCTGCCATGTAAAATCCGGATTGATTAACCGTGCGTTTTTGGTTACACCAATTTTAAACCCCCGAATAATCGATCCCAAATTTTTGGATTGGGGACCAAATTTATTTTGTGTTGGTTCTGATGGTAGAGATGCGAGATTTTGCGTCTCTACAACGACGGATGATTTTTCAGGTTTATCAATGATAATAATGCCGTGTACATGATTTGGCATCACCACATATGCATCCAATGTCACAAAAGGAAAATGAATGGGGATATCTTTCCAACAATCGTTTGCGATTTTACCAATATCAGATAATTCCATATTTCCGGCAATTACGTCACCAAAATAACAAATCCGTCCTTTGGTACAAAGGGTGACAAAATAGGCGGCATTCCACCCGTAATCCCATGCAGGTAATCTGGTAGACGGAATCCTGTATTTATCATGATATTTCATGGTCGAATTTTGATCACCCTATGTGTGGTAACATGGGAGAATTGGGGGTGTAGAGACGCAAAATCTTGCGTCTCTACAGGAAACGGGAAATTTGGTGATTTGGCCACCACATTTTGCGTCTCTACAGGAATGATACAATGGTGCCCTTTTTTTGTGGATTTCATTCGTAATAATTCGATGCCTGATTCGGTGATTTTTTTAATATTGAACAGTTTTTTGTGTAAATGGTATTTTTCATTTTAATTCACCAGATCCATTCTATTTTCAAAATAAAATTGAAAAATAATTCATAGCCTGTTTCCTCGCAACCCACCCACTCCACCTGCTCATAACCAGATGGTCTGTTTTTTACCTAACGTTACTATGCACGATCTTGTAGGCAGATTTACATGGAGCGACATGATCAAAGGAAAACACTATAAGATAAAAAATGTCAATTGATAAATATCTTATAATGTTGATAAATAACTGTCATATAATATATATAATATAGATAGAATTACAAAACCATTCCCCGCACCTGTAATAAACTCTTTTCTTCTAATATCCTGAACATAGTCAATGTATCCCATCTCAAACTGTTGACGAGAAAGTGGATTTTCTTCAAATTTAATATGGGGGACATTTATCCTTCTATCGATCAGCATATTACCCAAAATCCAGCCCGGTAGAAGCCCAGTAAACCCAGATATATATCCGTATAATTTTGTTGAGCTTGTCTGGTAATAATTCTGTGCAACAATCCTACCACAGAGATAATCTATTTCAGTTTGAGAAAATCCTTCCGTCATTTCGGGAGTAAAATGTTCAATATAATTAAAAATGTAGACTTCACCATTATGAAGTTCAAGTTTAGATATATCTGAAACTTCAAAATAATAAATTGATTTATCTCGAAAATCCTTAATCGCGATTGAGTTTTCAGAAAATTCCACAACCTCACCACTAATTCTAGTTCCATCATTTTTATAAAGGTAATCATGACCAAATAATGTATTAAAGATTATTATAAGCAATATTGTTGTTTTCATTGTTCAAGCTCACTCCAAATTATTTTAATGATTAAAAAATATTTGTCTGACCGACAACATGTAATCGGAAAAATATAACAACATACATATTGAATTTACCTAAAGTATAACGATCAAATCAGTATTTATTTTATATCACTTAATAATTTTTTTGGCGTGGGTAAAATAATAGTTGTACATTCAACTAAATGGAAAGCAGGCTTTATGAAACATTCACAACATAATCTCGGATACTTTGTGGGAACATCTGCCCGTCTCATGCGAAATGCCATGCATCATCGAATGAAAGAGAATGGTTATGATCTGACCATTGAGCAGTTATTCATCATCAAAATTCTTCACCGATCTGATGGACTCAGCCAACAGGTGCTTGCAGATTATTTCTCCAAGGACAAAGGATCCATTACGA
>JABMPH010000088.1 GCA_013203805.1 Bacteroidota bacterium
GTAAAAAAATACCGATTATTTTCAGACCATGGCATGAACATAATGGTTGGTGGTTTTGGTGGGGTAAAGGGCACTGTTCGGAAGCAGACTACGTCTCATTATGGAAATTTACGGTAAACTATTTGTCTGATGGAAAAGGGGTAAATAACCTTTTGTACGCCTATTCTCCCTGGTCTTCTATCTCTGCTAGAATTGATAGTAGGGAGGAATACCTATATGGCTACCCTGGCGATGAATATATAGATATTCTAGGTCTTGATAATTATTATGATTTGCGTCAACATGCGACAAGCATGCGAAAATTCGTGAAAGGCTTAGAAATTGCAGTATCGATTGCCAATGAGAAAAATAAACCTGCTGCATTGATGGAAACAGGAGCGTTCACACTGTTTGGTAAGGCCACCATGCCTGAAAACGATTGGTTTACCGATAAATTACTAAAGGGTATTATGCACAATGAAATAACACGCCAAATTAGTTATGTAATGGTTTGGCATAATGCAAGTGCAGACCATTTTCACGCACCGTATCTTGGCCATCCTAGCGTGCCTGATTTTTTAGAATTTTACAATAATCCATATATCCTATTTATGTCTAACATTAATAATTATGAGTAAACTTAAATTTCTATTTATTTCGCTCGTATTTGTAGGGTTAATAGGGTGTGCTCAGAATCCTATTAATCTAATTGAAAAAGATAGGAGTGAATTGACACAGCAACTCTATGATAAACTCATCAATATAAAGGGGGAAGGTGTATTCATTGGAATGCAAGATGCTACGGGTTATGGAGTGGGATGGAAGAATGATAATGATAGTAGTGATATTAAAAAAGTAACCGGAGATTATCCTGCATTCGCTGGATGGGGGGCAGATTACAGTTCATGCCAAATAGCAAGAGGAGAAGGGTTTGAAGATGCTCGTTATAAAATCGAACTATTTCACGATATGGGAGGATTTAGCACCATAGAATGGCACGCACATAATCCTTATGGTGGAAACTATATGTGGGCCAATCACCCTGACAAAACAAAAAATGTAGTCGCTTCTATTTTACCAAATGGAGAGAAACACCAAGACTTTTTGCAACAGTTAGACACATTAGCTTTTTTCTTTAATACGCTTATTGATGATGATGGTAAAAAAATACCAATCATCTTTAGACTGTGGCACGAACATACTGGCGATTGGTTTTGGTGGGGGCGAGCCAACTGTTCTGTAGAGGAGTACATTTCGTTATGGCAATTTACGGTGAACTATCTATCTGATGAAAAAGGGGTAAATAACCTTTTGTACGCTTATTCCCCTGATAGATTTAAGAGTAGGGAACATTATTTGTTTCGCTACCCTGGCGATGAATATATAGATATTTTAGGATTTGATGATTATGGGGATTTGTGTCAAGATGCGACAGATATACCAATATTTGTAGAACAGTTAGAAACTTTAGTGTCTATTGCTAATGAGAAAAATAAACCTGCTGCATTAACTGAAACAGGAGCATTCACAGTGGATGGTAAGGCCACTATGCCTGAAAACGATTGGTTTACAGAGAAGTTGCTTAAGGGTATCATGCACAACGAAATAACACGTCAAATTAGTTATGTAATGGTTTGGCGTAACGCAAATACAGGCCATTTTCATGCTCCCTATCCTAGTCATCCTAGCGTGCCTGATTTTTTAGAATTTTATAATAATCCATATACAATATTTATGTCTGATATGAATAATCAATAGAAGTGAGAATATTTTGAATGCAGTTTATTTATCTTTTTATGAATAAATTTCAGGTTCCTTATTTGTAGCGTTATAGCCTTAATATATAGCGTGTCACAAATAATTAACAGATTATCGTCAATCGAAAACAATAACAATAATAAAATTGTAGATATGAGAATTACTTTTTTAGCATTAGTTGTACTAATTACACTTTGCACTACTACATCTTACGCAGATGAAGAGTTAGGTAAGCAAGCTTACAATGGCTTCTTTATAGCAACCGACGATTTAAACGATTGGACAGGATTTTCTAAAGAACCTCAGCAAACACAAACGCCTGAAGATTTAGGTTGGAACTTGTGTGTTGGTTCTTATACCTTTAAGGAATTTACTTTTGCAGAAGCATTAGAAAAGGTTGAATCTTTAGGATTGGAGTTTATTGAAATGGCTACATCGCAGAAAATTGGTGGAGGCATTGAAGGAACTACAGCGCATACAATGGATGAATCGACCCAGAAGGCAATACTTAAATTATGCTCTGAACACGATATTAAGATACTTAGTTATGGGGTTATTAATGGAAAAGATGAAGCAGAGTGGGATGCGATTTTTAAATTTGCTAAGGAGATGGGTATTAAAACTATTTTAACTGAACCTAAAAAAGAGCAGCTTGATTTGGTAGAACAGATAGCAAATAAATATAAGATTAATGTTGCATTACATAACCATCCCTATCCTTCCCAATATTGGAGTCCAGAAGCAGTATTGGAAGCAGTGGAGGGAAGAAGTAAGTATATGGGAGCTTGTGCTGATATTGGTCATTGGATAAGGTCAGGGCTGGATCCGGTTGAATCTATGAAAAAACTGGAAGGAAGGATGCATGAGTTTCACTTTAAAGACTTGAATAAGAAAGAAGATAAGGAAGCCCATGATGTTGTTTGGGGTACAGGGGTTAGTGATGTGAAATTGTTGATGCAAGAGATGAAAAGACAGAAGTTTCAAGGAGCAGTCACGGTTGAATATGAATACAATTGGAAAGATTCATATGAAGAAATTAATGAAAGCCTTAAGAACTTCATCTTATATACAAAAGAACTGAATTAAAATTGGAGTAAGACTATTTTAACTCAGTTTGTTCTTCTTTTTATGAATAAATGGGGAACTATAGCAAAAAGTAGCTCGAGTCTTTTACTTATTCCTCTCGAGCTACTTTTAATGATTTATAATTTTGGATTTTTAACACAGAATATAAATGTGTTCTTAATTATAACAACAAATAACTTTAAATTTATGGTCGAATGCCAGAATTGAGAATTTAAGGTAATGTATTTCCAATTATTACTCTTACTTTTTGTAAGTTTTAAAACCGGCTCTTATAAACAATAGTTAATATGCAAAAGAAAAAAAAGACAAGTAAAGATATTGCACGGGAATTAGGAATTTCAAGGTCAGTTGTCTCTTTTGTTTTGAATGGGAAAAGCAAGGAAATGAGGATAAGTGATGAACTTACCCAAAAGGTTCTGGCTTATGTTGAAGAGTCTAATTATCAACCCAATTATATGGCACAAAGCCTTAAGACAGGTAGAACCCATACCATTGGATTAATCGTGGCAGATATTGCCAACCCTTTTTTTGCTAAAATGGCACGTGAAGTCGAACAGGAAGTTAGTAAAAAAGGGTACAGTGTGATTTTTTGCAGTTCGGATGAAAATAAAAAACATTTTAATTTTCAATTGGAGAACTTAAAAAACCGCCAGGTTGACGGACTTCTATTAACACCACCTATTAGTAGTACTAAAATTTTAACTTCATTAATTTCTCAAAAAATCCCTTTCGTTATTATAGATAGGGTTTTTGAAAATTTGAGTGCCAATTCTGTTAATATTAATAATCATAAGGCAGCTTTCGATGCAACAAAACGATTAATAAATAACAACAGGGTGAAGGTTGCTTTAATCAACGTTAATAATGAGCTCTTTACAATGAATCAGCGTACAAAAGGGTATGTTGATGCGCTGACTGATTGTGGCATGAAAGTTAATCCGGAATTAATAAAGCAATTAAAATTTAGTAATGTGGCAGAGGATGTAAATAAAGCCATTGCAGATGTAATTAAAAATAATGCTGATGCCATTTTATTTACGACCAACAAGCTTGGAGTAACCGGTATGCAGGCAATTTCTAATTTAAAGAAGAGGATCCCTGAAGATATTGCTGTGATTAGTTTTGATGATACAGATGCTTATGCCGTTGCAAAAACCCCAATAACAGCGATTAGACAACCTTTGGAACTGATGAGCAAAGAAGCAGTAAGGATTTTAATAAAATTGATTGAAAATGCAGAGGAAAATGTAGCTCCCGAGCAAGTGGTTTTAGATACAAATTTTATTATCAGAGAGTCATGTCCTTAAATCAGGATGACTAGATTCGGGTCAGTTAGAAAACTCAGTCGATTACAATTCAAACTATCATTTTTTCTTAACCGAATTGAAAAGGACCAGAATCAGATCTTGTCAAAAAAAACAAAGGAGCAAAACAGGAAATTGGATAATTTTCTGACCTAATTTACACCCAAAAGGTTAGTAGAACTGTAGTGGGTAACCATCCCACCCAATAGGTCATTGTACATACCTTTTATTAATACATACAGAATTTTTTGAAATCAACTAATTTAAATGCAGCATGTTACGCCCTCTTTTATATCTTGCAAGTAATTTTTTTTAGATAACCTGCGTAAACTTCGAGTAAAACTTTTTGAAATCTCACATTAACATATGCTACTTTCTACAACTAAAACGTTAGATATTTATAATAACTTCAAATTATAATTCAATATTTTCTATTGTTTTATGATTTGAGTTAACTTTTCAGTAATCATATATTTTCCAGTTTTTGGAGCTCCAACAAATGTGATTAATCCGGCTTCTTTAAGCATTTTCATATCTCGCTGTGTTGTTGCTCATTTTATTGCATGATTCGCCATAAGCTGTGATAAAGACATAGGTTGTATTCCTATTTGTAAAAAAATTAGCAAAGCTGCCAAAAGAACCTGTTTGGGACGATTTCAATATTGCTTACCTCTGCTTCTTATATATACCTCTCCTTCCCGGCCAATTTCCTCCTGAGTTTTTATTTGGTCTTTGTCAATCCAATCACTAATTAACATATTATTAATCATCTGTCACATAACCGTCACATAAGATTTACTCACATTGACAGCTACTTACATGAGTCATTTGTATTTTATGTCATATATTATCACATAAAACTATGCCCAGAATGGAATGTACTTTGCATATTTTCTCGATGTACTCTCGGGGTCATCTTCTTTAATTATTTTGGATTCCAATGTGTCTCTAATAATTCGTGAAGCTATTGAATAATTTTTTTCAGTAATTTGGAAACGTTTCCGAAGTGATTGGTTAGTCATTTTCTCGTTTGAAACATAACACAAACAAGCATGTTGATATGTAGCCCTAATCTTATCTTTCTTATCCATTTCATTCATTTCCTTAAAAGAATACATAATGGCTTTAGTGTGCTTCTCTTTGGCTTGAAAATCTGGAGCAGGGAGCTGATATAGCTCAGCATGAAAAATTACCTTATCAATACCACTTCCTTTTTCCTCACATATTCCAATTCTTCTCATAAAAGATGCTAATATCTCATTTCTAGATTGGTATTCATCAATAAAACGGTTGGTTGTAATTAAGGGTAATCCTGGATTTGTAAACTCAATTCTGTCTTGAAAAATCTCAACCATAGGACCAGTTCCTACTTCCCTGAAATTTTGGTGTATTAATGCATTCGCAACCAATTCTCTTATTGCAATTTCCGGGTATATCCTTGCATCTTTTCGGAATGCTTTTCCAATCTCTTCGTTTGCTGGAAGCTGTCCATTAATAAAGCTAATAAGGCCATCGAAAGCTACAGCATAACCTTTTGTCCCAATTTGCTCTCTTTCTGTGAAAACCCTGTTTTTCCCTTTATAAACAATAACCCTGACTGCCTTACGCGACAGTTGGTCAAATTCATTAATATTTTTGGCAATTAATATTCCACCAAGATTGGTAATGTGATATTTGCTCGAAGTCGATTTGATAAATTTTTCAGATTCTAATTTTTCTAATACCGCTTGACGATTAGTTGGGTATGGCAACTTTAGAAGGTCAAAGAAAGCTTGTGTGTCTAATAGCCTTATTACCTCATCAGCAGAAATATTTCGTTTTGCAATTTCTGTTTCATAAAGCTTAAATATTTTTTTATTCCATATTTTTGCTTCTTTCTCAGGGAATTCACTCAATTTTCTGGTATAACTACCAACTCTGACAAAACCAATCTTATTGAATTTTACTGGTTGATTTACAGCTGCAGGTATTTCGAAAATTACCATTGGTTTGTCTCCCTGCGGGTCTTTGTATACAAACTCAAAAATTCGAAAGTCTATTCGAGGATCAAGAAATTGATGAAGCCAATTTTCTAATTCCTGCCCTTTTTGTTTTTTACTGGATGGTTTAAACGTAGTTCCTTCAATTGTTTGAAACTTATCATCTACTCCAAAAATGAGATAACCATTTTCCTGATTAAACAAACACGCACCGTTAGCAAGTGCTGAAATACGTTCGCCAATCTCCTCCGCAGCGTGAAAATTAAGTTTAAACTCTACCCATTCCGTTTCTTTTGGCAGCTTTGCTAATTTTTCTAATAGACTATTAAGTTCTTGTTCAGTCATAATTGTATTGTTTATCACATAACAGTCACATAAGATAATCGCACATAATCAATTACTTACAGCCTTGTGATTCCCTCTTGGGATTTCCTTGTCACATAAAATGATAATTTGAATAATCATTTACATGTAATTATATTGCCTGTATTTCAAAGCTGAATTATTTTCATTTTATCTGAAACAGTAAAATTAGAAAAAAATGTAGAGTATATTCAAACCCAACCACAAAGCTATCCATATTTCCGAAAGACAAGCCCTCCGGGTTTTCAAAAGCTTCCGGCATAAACCGTTCATTTCAAAATTATAAGAGTTGATTTTTATCTGCGCACAAGCCTATTTCAAAAGATTTAATTTCCGTAAACTCCAATTAAAACTTTTTGAAACCACACATCAACACTTGCAATTTTTTCACTCACTATTTATTCCTTTTCCTTTTGAAAATCTTCCGCAAATATTGAAATTCAGTGTTTAACGGTTTGAGAGCTGAGGTTTCATCAAATAAAATAGAAACTACAATAACACTTCCATCGCTTCATCAATTAGTGAATTATCCAATTCTTTCAAATAAGCCTGTGTAATCGCAACATTTTGGTGGCCCATTGATTCACTGATAATGTCGGTCGCCACACCTTTTTGTTTTAAACAGTTTGCATAGCTGTGCCGGGCGACATAGCTCGAAACCGGTTTTTCAATTTTACATAGAGCACTAATCTCCTTTAAGCGTTTATTGTATCTCTTTAAAACTTTTCTTCTACGGTTTTCTAAATAGGAGAAAGTCATATTTTTCTCTAATAGAATCGGAAAAACATAATCGGTATGATTTTTCTTTTTTTTGTAATAGTCCAAAATTTCCTGAACCGGAGGAAGAATCTTTATTTGAAAATTCTTTTTGGTTTTTGACCTTGTATAAAAGATTCTATCTTCAGTAACATCACTCCATTTTAAAGTCATCATATCAGCAAAGTTCATTCCTCGTGTATAAAAACTAAAAATAAAATAATTTCTAATATCAATTAAAGTTGGGAAATCGCTTAAATCCAGTTCAGCTATTTTATGCACATCTTGAATTGTCAATGCTTTCTTGATGCCTTTACCTTTAAGTTTTGAAATTTTATATATTTTAAATGGATATATATTCTCTTTAATGCGACCTCTGTTTATTGCAGAATTAAAAATCCCACGTACTGAACGCATGCGAACTCCAATTCCACCGTCAGTTCCTCCATTTGAGCGTAACCATGCCTCATATTTTTCAAGAAATTCCGGAGATATTTGATGAAATGTTAACTCTTTTTCATTACTAAATTTTTTAATCGATTTTAATGCCTCCTCATGTATTCTTGCATTACCCGTTCTTCCAGCCAATTTAAATTCCGAAATTATTTCCTGCCAAAAAGGATAAACTTTATTGCTCTGAGGATTTGTTTCAATCCTTAAAACTCTCTCCACTTCATCCAAAGTATAATATTCCTTTTCTTGTTCAAGCTGAGTAATAACATTTGTTGCTCTATCCTGAAATTTTAATAGCAATCTATTTTTTTGTAAATAGTCAGTTGCTTTGTCATTAAATTTGCCTTGACTGGCATCCCATTCTCTTACTTCTGATGTATATGGGGTGCGGAAAAAAATGGACTTTCTATCCATTGTAATTCGCAGAAAAATAGGATATTTACCACTGGATAATTTCTTCTTTCTTAAAACTGTCTTAATACTAATCATTTAACTCATTTTTAGGTACAACATAGGTACAACAAATGGTCGGATAAAGGTAAATAAATGCTAAATCATATCAAAATAAAAAATGTTATATAACTGATTATCATCACATGAAGGTAAATGAAAGTAAATGAAAAAGAGAATGCTCCCACTCATAATCAGGTGGTCCCTGGTTCAAGCCCAGGTGGGCCCACAAAAAAAGCGGTTACAATAATAAAAATTGTATACCGCTTTTTTAATTTCTAAAACACACTAAAATTAATTTTATAAATGGAATTGGCTACTTGTAAACAAGCCATTTTATTTCTTTATTATCTTTTTCGTATTGCGATAATATGCTTGGTCGGTAATAATCAGAATATAAATGCCAGGGCTTAAATCTGACATCTCAATAACTTTGTTCCTTAACGATGTTGCCGGAATTTGATTTTCTCTATATACAGTTGTGCCTAATTGATTTGTTAGTATTAAATCCACTTTGTCTGGGACAGAAATATCTGAACAATTAACGGTTAATTGATTTTGACATGGATTTGGGTAAATGTTAAAATTCTCAGAGATAATACTTCTTTCAGCAATAACTTCTTGTTTTATTTCCATATTATCGATTGCCCAACCCCATCCGTTAATCGTGTGGTTTGAGCTCAATCGAAATCGCACATATATTGTATCGCCTTCAAAAAAGTTAACATCGTCAATTAAATTAACGCTCCGTTGTTTAAATATACTCTGTGTTCCTGTGGCGTGAGACTGGCCGTTGACCATGGAGTTTGAGAAAAGATGTTTCCAAACAACATCAATTTCAGAATTATATTCCTCTGTTAAAGCGTGCCAGGTAGCACCAGCATTTTTTGATGCCTCAATTAAAACATAATCACCTGTTCCATCTGATTTATCAGTTGATATTCCAGGTTCAACCAAAACAATTTCATCAAATTTTAGATATCCCTGTGGTTTTAATACAATGGGGTGCATAAAATCGGCGGTTAGGTTATATAAACTATCAGTTTGTAATGAGGTAGGATAGGGGTGTGGGGTGTGTAATACTTGATCATAAATCCCTGGTAAGTTGGAAACTTCAAAATATTTTGTTGAAAAATCGATCAAGTTTTTCTCAAAATCTGTTATGTAATTGGTTACTATCGCCAATGGCTCGAACTCTAAATGTGACGTATTAATAGTCGCTGATTTAATTTGTTCTTTGCTTATTTGCGATAACTCGTTTTGACCGAATGAATTGTGAATTGCGACAATGCAAAGAACAAAGCATTTTATCCATTTCATGTTTTTAATTTTTAGGACTATATAAAACTACTTGTTTATGAAATAATATGAACTAACTGCTTTGCCGAAACCACAGGGTATTTTTGCTGATTTTACAGCAAGTAAATGGATGACTTGTTTCCAATCCAAATCAAAATAGAATTAACTAATTATTTAAATCGTACAGTTTAATATCATTTAAACAAAAACTAAACCTCATATTCCTTTATTATTTATATGGTAGGGAGGATATTATAATTGTAACTTTATGCTACAATTTCAATTGGTTCCTATTCTTCTGCGTTAAGCATTAATAGCTATCGTAATCAATTTTTGGATATATACTTTTTTTGAGGTGTATACTTAGTTACTAAC
>JABMPH010000009.1 GCA_013203805.1 Bacteroidota bacterium
CCTTTTTTTTCTAAAGATTTTATGAAACTAAATCTGTATCCATAGCCTTGTCCATTGAAACTTACATCAATGTCCTTTTTCAACGTTTTATTGTAGAACATATTAGAATCAGAACCGGGAGGATAGTAATATGCAGCAGAACCATGATGATTGTATATCGGAATAGAATAGATGCTTGTTGTTAAAAATACATCTGCACTTCCAATTAATGGCTGTTGACCATTGGGTATAGAGCCTTTTTTTGTAAAATGGGCATGTTTATCGTCCATACATATAACAGCAACTGGGGCACCAAATATTCTTAATTTGAGTAAAAATTCAGAATCTACTTCGGTATTGGAGACATATAGCCATATCAAATCAATTTGCTGTATACTATTTGCCCTTTTAATACTATCATACATATCATCTTGCAACATTCTCTTTGTTTTTATGTGCTCATAATTGTTCTTTAGGAAAGTATAATATGGAGAGATATCAAAAGCAATTACATCATATTTCCGTGCATACTCAAAAATATATGGTGAAGCATTATCTGAAAATAAACCAGCCATAAATATCCTGACTTCATCTTGTCTGTTTTTAATAACCCTAGGCTTCTTCCATCTTTTATGAAGTAAAGTAGAATTGATGTCATCTTTCCGATCTACATCTTTATTTATAACTATATCATAGTTATACTTGATCAACTTTTTTAAATATGAGTTTTCCTCTTTGATGCTCTTTTTCACCAAAAAGAGATTATAAATCAATGGGTACCTATTGATAATTTTGATGATAATGTTTTTTATAAAATCTGCCATATCTTATTTAAAATAATTATCTAAAAAGCAATATAATATTATCCAGTATAATGGTAAGGGTATATTATGCTTTATCTTTGATAATTTTATATTTTAAAACAACTTTATTCCCATCTATAATAAAATATGGTGGATATTTATCATTGTCACATATTCTAATCTTATCCCACAATTGAACTAATGGGACATTAATATCTAACATGGAATCGTTAGGAGTTCTCCTTTTGTTTATGGAACCTAATCCAGTTTGCTTCCTCCTTACAATAATCCCATGTTCCATTTCATATAATAATGATTCAAAACATTTTTTTATACCTTCTATTCTTTTTTCTTCTAATACCTCTAGAGTATCTTTTTTAAATATGCCGATATTGTATTGGTATACATATTCACCTTCATCTAAACCCTCCGTAAACATGAATGCCGTAATAGTCAGATTTGCCCTATTAGCTTCTACTGTCCATTGAATCGGGGCACAACCACGACCTTCAGGCAGGGGTGTTTCATGAAATCCTATGATGCCATATTTGGGGATCTTTAAAAATTCCTTCGGAAGAATAGTGTAAACACCTGATGCAAATACTATATCTAATTTTGTATTAATTTCTTTAATATCATTAATTAATGTGAACTTTATTTTTTTACTATTTAGCACTTCCGCTAAATAACCATTTCTTGTCCCCAGTAAGCCTATATTCAAACTAGATACATTTTTATGCAATTTAATTATCATTAGATTTCCAATTGATTTAATTTTAAAATAGTATCGTGAATTAACTCAATCTCTTCTTGGTTCATCCCAATGAATACCGGTAAAAGAAAAATATTATTCCTAGCCATCTCGCTAAATGCCAACTCCCAATGATTATATGAATATGGTTTTTCAAGATGCGAATTCATTATTCCAGGTTTGGAAGCAATCCCATTGTCTAATAGAAATTGAATAATTTTATCCCTACTTATAGGAGCATTTTTTAATACTTTCACTGGATAACTTTGCCAATTAGATCGAACATTTTCTGGTTGGTAGGGTGCCTCGAGCCAACTAATACAACTTAAGGCATCTCTATATATAGTATCAATATATCTGCGCTCTTTTATTATCTTGGTTAATTTTTTCATTTGTTCCACTCCGACGGCCGCTTGGATATCAGTCATCCTATAGTTATACCCAGTCTTTAAATAATTTTCCGTAATAATGCTTCTAGAGTTATGCCGAATTGTATCAGAAATATCCATTGCATGTTGGCGCAATAAACGAACTTTGCTCACATAATCATCATTGTCACTAGTAATCATTCCTCCTTCACCAGTTGTAATAACTTTCCTCGGGTGAAATGAGAAGCATACTATATCGCCTATTGGCTTTCCGACTTTCACCCATCGTTCTCCTTGTAATATCTCACTGCCAATCGCGCATGCAGCATCCTCTATTACTGGAATGTTGAATTTTTTAGAAACTTCTGCGATTTTATTAATCTCACAGGGCATGCCCATTTGGTGTACCGGTATGATGGCGGCAACACGACCAATCTTTTTACTAGCAATATATTTAAGAGGAGATTCTTTTATTGCAATACTATTAACATTATTATAATATAGTTTCTCATTATACATGGAACATTCTTTGGCTAAAAACTCTTCCAATAATTGTGGATCCATGTTAAAAGTCTTTTGTTTAATATCAATAAATACTGGCTCTGCGCCACAATGTCTAATGCTATTTGCAGTGGCTATGAAAGAATGGCTGACTGTAATCACCACATCACCTGGCATAACACCAACTGCTATTAGTGATAGATGTAAAGCCGTTGTACAATTAGATACGGCACAAGCATATTCTGATCCAACGTACTCCCTAAAAATTTCTTCGAACTCTTTTACTTTCGGACCCTGTGTAACCCATCCTGACAGAATTACCTCACTTGCAGCATGTGCTTCTTCCTCCCCTAAATATGGCTTGGCTATTGATATCATATAATATAATCACTTTCTACTGTTACTTTGTCTAACCATTGCACAAGCTTGTTCAACCCTTCTGTAAGGCCTATTTTTGCAGTGAAATTTAAATGATGTTTTGCTTTTGAGACATCCGCCAGTCTTCTTGAGACCTCAACTTTCTGCCTTTCCAAAGGTAAAGAAATGTATTTTGGTTTTACTTTTGCGCCCATAACGTCAATTAGTGTTAAACAAAGCTCTTCAAGTGAAGTCTCTTTGCCAGAGGCAATATTATAGACTTCATCTGTGCTGCCTGACATCATTGCAAAAATATTTGCTTGCGCAACATCTCCAATATAAATAAAATCCATTGTTTGCTTGCCATCTCCATATATCAAGGGTTGCTTCCCAGATTTTATTAAATGGTACCAGCGTATTAGGACTTCGGTGTATTTACCTTCTCTATCCATACGCGGACCATAAATATTGAAATAACGCATTGCTAAATAATCTAGGCCATACATATCCTTAAATGATCGATATAGTAGTTCGTTAGAAAGTTTTAATGCGCCATAAAAAGTATGATTGTTATATGGATGGTGATTTTCTTGAGTTGGGAAAGAATCTGCTGTACCGTAGATCGAAGCGGAAGAAGCTGCGACGAGCTTTTTAACATTATGCTTTACACACATTGACATAACGTTATATGTCCCTCCCAACATTACATCCATAGCCTCTCTGGGATTTTCCACACAACGTGTTATCCGTAAGGCAGCCATGTGAAAACAATAGTCTACTTTGTAAAAATGCTGATCGAGCAAATCTAAATTTCTGATATCCCCCTCTATAAACCTTACCTTTTTCGATTTTAGCGCATTTGTAATATTTTCTTTTCTTCCCCTAATCATATTATCAATAAGGATAACTTCTTTTACATCTTCGTCTATAAGTTGATCAAGTATATGTGATCCAACAAAACCAGCCCCACCTGTAATCAGTATCCTGCTGTTTTTAAGCTTGTTCATGCGTAAAATTCTTTGATATTATTTGCAACATAAATGATTTGGTCCTCTTCTAACTGTTCTGACATTGGCAAAGATAATATTTCTTTAGAAAGTTTTTCGCTAATGGGCATATCTCCAACTTTATAGCCAAGAAAGTTATAAGCCTTTTGTAAATGGCAGGGGATAGGATAGTGTAATCCCGTATATATTTGCTTGTTTAACAAATACTGTGCTAACTCATCCCTATTTTCTGCCTTTATAACAAATAGATGATAAACATGTTTTGCGCCTTGCATCTCATAGGGAAGGCATATTTCAGAGCAAACATTCAAATGGGCTTTATAAATATCCGCATTTTTTCTCCGTTTATTTGTCCAATCCTCTAAATACTTCAATTTTACATTTAAAATTGCCCCTTGTATACCTGCCATCCTATAATTGTGGCCAATGACTTCATGATGATATTTAATACTAGAACCATGATCGCGAATCATCATGATTTTATTATATAAATTTTCATCATTAGTGAGGACCGCCCCGCCTTCACCATACGCACCTAGATTTTTCCCACAATAAAAACTGAAACAGCTGCAGTCACCTGCAGTGCCAATTGGTGAGCCATTAAATTCAGCTAGATGAGCTTGAGCAGCATCTTCTATAAAAAAAATATTATATTTTTTTGCAATATTATTAATTATATCAATTTTCGCAGATTGTCCATATAAATGAACAGCGATTATTGCTTTAGTCTTGGAAGTAACTGCCTTTTCAATTAGCTCAGTATTTATATTTGCATACTCCAATTCGCAGTCTATAAACACTGGAGTGGCACCAACAAGACTGACAGCCTCTGGCGTTGCAAAAAAAGTGTTTGTTGGCACGATTACCTCATCGCCAACGCCAATCCCTAAAGCCATCAAAGATGCATGTAGCGCAGCTGTCCCAGAATTAACTCCAATACAAAACTTAGCATTATGCTTTATGGCAAAGTTAGTTTCGAATTCTTTTACATATGGCCCTGCGGAAAAAGCTGTATCATGCAGGACCCTTTGAATCGAATCGTCAATTTCCTTTTTAATAGAATAATACTGAGATTGTAAATCAATAAAGCTTACCTTCATCACACTTCCCTCCTAATTAACCTAGCGGGTACCCCCGCTACAATTGTATTGTCTTCAACATCCTTAGTTACCACAGCACCAGCACCAACAATGGCGTTCTCCCCAATTTTGATACCACAGAGAATAATCGCCCCAGAACCGATAGAAGCATTTTTGTTTACATAGGTAGATATACAAGCCCAATCTTCTTCTGTTTTTATTGTGCCATCAGTGTTTGCGGCTCTCGGGTATTTATCATTGATAAATGTTACATTATGACCAATAAAAACATTATCTCTAATATTAACCCCTTCACAGATAAAGGAATGCGAAGAAATTTTACACCTTTTCCCTATCTTTGCACCTTTTTGAATTTCCACAAAAGCACCAATCTTAGAATGGTCACCGATCTCACAACCATAGAGGTTAACAAATGAAAATATTTTAACCCCAATACCGATTTTAACATCATCAGAAATACATCTAAATTCCATATTTTTTGTCCTAAATTATAATTTCTTGACCCTGTTTTTTTAAGGATTTATTTGCGGCCTCTAATATTTTTACAATCCGAAGTCCGGCCATTCCACTATTTACAGGTTCATTACCATTATTTAAACACTCAACAAAATGATCAACTTCCAATTTTAGCGCTTCTAGGTTTGGTATTACTGGCACGTGCATGTCTCCCGACCTATAGCTTACCAATAAATCATAGATATTCTCATCATTTTGAATATGAACACCCTTATCATATATCTTTACTTTTTCATCAGAATTTAAATCGTTCCAAACTATCATTTTTTCATCGCCAGCTATAATGGTTTTTCTAATTTTTACGGGTGATAACCAATTTGAATGAAAATGCCCAATAAAATTATCCTTATATTTTACAGTTAAGTAAGCAACGTCCTCTGGTTTGCCATTAAAATGCCCTACCCCCACCGCGTTAATAGAAATTGGCAACTGGCCATCCAACAAGTAATCCATAATGGATATATCATGTACGGCAAGATCCCAAATAACATTAACATCATGCTGGAACAGACCTAAATTTATTCTTACTGAATCATAATAAAATAACTTACCTAAACCACCTCCGTCAACCACTTCCTTTATCTTCTTTACTGCTCCAGTAAATAAGAACGTGTGATCTACCATTATCATCAGATTCTTTTTATTTGCTATATCTATTAGCTCCACTGCCTCACCAGAATTAGATGTAAAAGGCTTTTCTACAAAAACACTCTTTCCATTCATTAATGCTTTTTTAGCTAGGTTATAATGTGATGATACTGGTGTGACTATTGCAACTACATCAATATTATTGTCAAAAAATATGTCATTAGCATTATTAGTAACTTTGATCCCGGGATAATTATTTCTGACCAGCAGTAATCGATCATTATTCAAATCACAGACTTGCATAACATTAACTTCTGGATGCCCTAAAAAATTTCGAAGTATGTTTGGTCCCCAATACCCAAATCCAATAATCCCTATATTAATCATATTTAAAACTCCCTTTTCATTTAATTATCATCATGTGATCATCAATTTTTCGGATCAAAATATTATTTGTTTAGTCATACTGAGTAATAAATTGTTTATAGAAAATATAATCCAAATTGCGCTAGCCATAAGCTTTAAAGATTCCGCAATACTCGTTTTAACTGCAGCCAATATTATGATAAATACAATTTTGGAAAAGTTATTAACCTTACACATATCATTGTAAAAATTACATATAATAAATAAAATAAACTCACTGCATGATATAATTATAATAAATCAATCTATGCATTATTCATATTTTCAATTCATCCCAAGCTTACTCAAAAACCAGCTGTAGGTTTTTTCCAATCCGAATTTTAAATCTATCTTGCTTTGCCATCCAAGGCCAGTAAGTCGAGATACATCCAATAATTTTTTGGCAACACCATCCGGTTTGGATTTATCGAAAATAATTTTTCCATTATATCCAATTACCGAAGCAATTGTATTGGCTAAATCAATTATGGAAATCTCATTACCGCTGCCAATATTTATGTGGGTAATACCACTCGAATAAAGTTCTTCTGCCTCAAGAATTTCTAGTATATGAACACACGCATCAGCCATATCGTCAACATATAGAAATTCTCTTTTCGGTTTGCCAGTTCCCCATACTTCAACCTGATGTGAGCTCTTTTTTTTTGCCTCGTGGAATTTCCGGATCAATGCGGGGATAACATGGGAACTTTTTAAATCAAAATTGTCGCCAGGTCCGTATAGGTTAGTTGGCATCACTGAAATGAAATTAGACCCGTATTGCCGGTAATAGTTTTCACACATTTTAATACCGGAAATTTTTGCTATGGCATAGGGTTCGTTGGTTGGTTCCAATGGTCCGGTAAGAAGGTATTCTTCCTTCATCGGTTGAGGGCAATCCCTTGGGTATATGCAAGAGGATCCAAGAAATAGTAATTTTTTAACACTAAACAAATGGGCATTGTGAATCAGGTTGTTCTGGATCATTAGGTTTTCATAAATGAATTGGGCACGGAAAGAATTGTTCGCCAAGATTCCACCCACCTTTGCTGCAGCATCGATAACGTAATCAGGTCTTTCTTTTTCAAAGAATTCAGCTACTCTACTCTGATTTGTTAAATCATATTCTGGCCAGGGTGTAAAAACAAAATTATTATACCCTTTTGATTTGAAGTTGCGGAGAATGGTTGAGCCGACCATGCCGGTGTGACCAGCGATGTAGATTTTGGAGTTTTTGTTCAATTATTTAGGTTGAGATTGAGGTTAAGATTAAGAATTAGGCTTAGATTTGTTTCTTAAAGTTACTATAATCTGGTTTAGGCTTTTTAGCAATGTGGAGAGTTTATCATCCAGAAGATTACTATTCACCACATCGATATATTTTACTTGTTTCCCATATTCACAATGACTCAGAGTCTCAGTAATAGAAC
>JABMPH010000089.1 GCA_013203805.1 Bacteroidota bacterium
TAATTACTCCACTTGTATTTATTCCTTTCCCGTTGTTATCGGTTATTTTTACACCAATAATATTTGATGTGTTTTCTAAAATAATTCCTCCTTCCGGTAAGAAATCTATTTTAATTTGATCCTGATTTTTAATTAGTTCAGTCTGAATTTTATTTTGAAGTTCAAACAAATTTTTAGTACAGTCGATTGTAACTGGCTTATAAAAAAAAGATTCCTCTCCAAAATTTCTTAGATAATTGGTATAGGCTCTAATAATAAAACTTCCCGGATTTATATCCTTATTTAGTTGAATATTTCCCTTTGAAAATCCATCATAGATGGGATACATTTCAGAAACAACTAATTTGCCAGATGAATCAATTAAATCAACATGTAAATTTTGATCGCCCGAAATAGGAATATGAGTTTGCCCATTGAGTAGGTAGAAACTAAACCAAATAGTTTCATCTAGAAAATAAAATTCACGGTCAGTATCAAGATAGAGTTTCTGAAACGGAACTGTATTTTGTTCTTCGAAAGAATTATCAATGTTTTGGGCAAAAAGAATATTTGTTATAAAGACGAATAGCAATATAATTAAATTTGTTTTTAACATACCAATAAAGATTAGTTAACTTATTAATACAAAATCGTTCCTTTCCAATATTCTGACTAACGTTAAATTCTGTTGTTTCTATTCAGCAGTCCCGTCAAATGTAGCTCTTCCATTATAACTTTAGAGCGGTAAAATGGATATTTTTGTTTCATTTCAAATCCATTATTATTAACGTTAGTATCTCCATTGCACATTCCTTTTTATTACTCTTGCAGGTATACCTATGGCAAGTGAATTATCAGGAATATCTCTTGTGACAACACTATTTGCTCCTATAATAGAACCATTGCCAATTTGCACGCCTTTTAGTATTGTGACATTCATTCCTATCCATACATTATTTCCTATTTCAATATGTGCTGATTTTTGATGTTTATATGATGTAATTTGATGATTATCGCTATCTCTTATAGTGACATTCTCTGAAATTGCAACACCTTCTCCAATAGTTATTTTTTCAAAACAAGCTAAGTTTAAATTGTTATTAATATATCCGCTTCCTAATGTTAATGAAGCATTTTCATTAATACTGATACGTGAACCAGAGTGAATATGAAAGGATTTTACAACTTTTAAGGAAGATCCCTTCCTCATAGTAAAAATAGTAAAAAAAGGTTCATTTTCATCCCATTTTGCATTAAGTATGAATATTCCATTGAGAACTGAAATTGAAGCTGATTTATCTAAATTAATAATTGTATTTTTAAGTGCCAGACATTTCCCATGTGATATTCTGTTCAACTTTCTATTACTAGCTATTGAAATGCGTTTTAACGCTTTTACCTTATTAAAAAATCCTATACATCTTGTTAATAAATTCATTTATGTATATTTTAAAAATATTAAAAAATTTATAGATGCCAGGAGTTATGAACATATAATTTCTGCTTGATATATTTTGTTTGATTTAACCATGCCATTTATTGTGTTATTGTATATGCTTTTCTTGCTTTGTGAACGATTAATTCGATAATAAAACTCATTAAATAGTGACTTATATTAAAGTCACTTAGCCAAGAATAAGTTGTTCGTAACCAAGATTTCACTCGATGTATCAACGTGTGCAATGCTTTAAAATTCAATCCATTATTACTCTCTATTTGAGTGATATTGCATTGTTTGGATAGAGGACGGTAGTCTTTCCATAAATCAGTTGTAACCTTTGCTTGTTCATCAATATGCTTTTCAAATATTTTTTCTATTTCTTTTGCTGAGAAGTTATCAATCTTTAAAGCATCCATTCGTCTAATTTTACCTTTCCCAGTAAGTTTTACAGCACAAACAACTTTCTTTTTCTTGCTGTGGTAACTTCTGCCAACTTTATTCTTTTCAATGCCTCCAACAACAAATTCATCAACGTGAATCCCACCATCCATAGGATGGTTCTCACTTGATTTCATAACCCCACGCACTTTGTGCATAAACAGTCTTGCTGTCTTTTCGGAAAGACCATAGCGAATACCCATATAACTCGCAGATAGATTTTTGGTAGTCATTGACATTTCAAAACAAATAAAAAACGCTTTGCGAATACCAAACTTTACCTTATGAAATAAGGTGTTCGCTATAGCCGTATCAGTATGACTGTATTTATTGCAAGTTCTTGAGAAATTTTTACTCACTTGACTGGTGGAATGACCGCATTTAACGCACTCGAATACTCCATCCCACTTAATATTTGGCAAATACTCTTTACAATGAGTATCTGTTTTAAACTGTTCGTTAAACTCTAAAAGGTGTTGACCTTTAAATAATTCCATATAATCGTTGATTTATTGATTGCTAATCAATGAATTTATCTACTGACCTCTAAAAACCTATTTTATTATTTATTATTCCATGATTGTATTTCAAATATTAATTCATCTTTTTTCATTTTACAAATTCGTATAAACTCAAACTTGTTTATTAATTCGATTTCCTCAGAACCGAACCAACTATTTTCTTTTCTTGGATGGTGTAAATGAAATAAAGGACCATCTACCTTCTTTACATTATATCCAAGGATTTCCCAACGTTTAACCCTTTCAGCATCTTCCGGTCCCCATCCATAAAATTTTTCGTTTTCCATTCCAACTTTACAATACTCAATTTTATTTACAATAAATGCACCTCCAACTGAGAAATGGCCATACATTAATGGCATTTTCTTCAGGTTATGTATAATGCAATCTAAAATTTTATTTTTACTGTAAAGTCGTTTTAAAACAGGATCAACTTTGTAAACTTTTCCATCATAAGGAATCACAAAACTTGTTTTATGCTTCCTTATAAGATTCACCGCTTTCAAAATCTGATAGGGGGGAATAAGTATGTCAGTATCCCAGATTGCAATAAATGGTGAAGTAACTTGTATAGTCATATAATTTCGGTACTTTGTATGATGAAATACCGGATTATAATCTTCAATAAAAATTTTTTTGTCAATTAATTGACTGTTTACTCGTTCATTTTTATCAGCCTCTAATACTATGATCTTTGTATCAAAATTGTTTTTGATTAATTCAATCACCAAATTCAGATTTTCCAACCGTTCATCAGAATCGATTCGTATTGGAATTATAAATGTTAAATCAGTTAAATCATTTTTTTTCATATTAACTTCCTCTTGTCAGTTATATAAAATAATATTTTCATATACCTTAATTTAATAATGCTTTTAAAGGATTAATAAATCGAAATATGAGTCGCATTTCTTTTGTAATAATTTCAGCCGTCCCATCCATCTCCTGTACTAATTTTAATTGTAAACTATAACTCGACATCATTCCTTCGTTTAATCTAATATCAGCAATATAGCTATCATCTTCAGGTACAAGAGATATAGTATGGAAGTGCTACATTTGACAGGACGGTGAGTTAAGCTATAAAAGCATTAACTTACAATTATGAAACACAATCGAAAAAAGTATGACAGGGATTTTAAGCAAAAAGCTGTTGAACTTTCCTATGCAAGA
>JABMPH010000090.1 GCA_013203805.1 Bacteroidota bacterium
AATTACAAACGTAGGTGCTTACGGGACAAAGAGTTACGGCATAAAACTTGACAAAAAAAAGATATTTTTTATAGAAGATTGACAAGGTTGTCGAAAGGTTGTCGAAAGGTTGTTGTTCTTGACAAAAAAAACAAGATAGTTAGAATCCTCCTTATAAAATAACAAACATGATTTGAATTCTTGACGTTCGTACTGTATAAAAAGCAGAGGCAGGATAATAGTTGATTAAAACTAAAATTATCAGGGATTTAATTTTATGTTTGATACGGGAAAGGAGGTTGATTGTTTCAATTAATATTCAAAAATGAAATGTAGGCTGGAATCACAGTTAACAGGAGTTAACTGTTTTTTAATTGATTTTAGGAATATAGTAAATTAAGGAGACAATTTGTATGAAAAAAACTAAAAATTTATTATCAATCATGTTTGCCGGACTTATAATAGCGTTTATTGTACAAATCGCGGAGATAAATACTACAGAAGCCCAAAACGGACCTCCTGTTGGTGGGCCTCCTATAGATGTTCCGTCTGGTGGAAAGAATAATATAAAAGGTAAACCTAGTAGTGCTGATATTCCTTTACATGAAAGCGAACTTCAGGATATTGATGACCAGCTAATACAGAATCCGTCAGAAGCTGTTAGAAACGAGCTAACAGAACAAAAAAATCAAATTTTCAAAGATATAGAAAAATGGTTTAATGATAATGTTGATCCGATAAAAGAAGAAGCTGCTAGAGAAAAACAAGATCTTCTAACTACAGTTATAATTGCGGAGAGGCATAACATTCCATTTGAAGAATATAGGAAAGTATTTCCTTTTACATCAATAGGGTATGATAGCGTAAGTAATGCTCTAGAAGTTACTATTGACCCTACAATGTTTAATGAAGAAAATACAAGGAAATATATAGCAAAATTCGGGATATAGTAGGTGATGAAATAGATCTTACCATTGCACCACAAGAATATTCGACACATAATTCATGCCCCAATAGACTTGTAACTCCTTGCAATCCAGTTGAAGCAGGTGTTGATATCGGACCTGACGGTTGTACCGTAGGATTCAAAGCAACGTATCTAGGAAATGTAGGATTTGTTACCGCAGGTCATTGTTTTAATGGTGTTGGAGAATCGGTAAATCAACCTCATCTTTTTAACCCTGTAAATATTGGTACAGTAATAGAGAATTTTGATTCTTCTTCTACTGATTGTGACTGTGCATTTGTAACATCGTCTAGTAATAATATTCCTGCAGATGGAGCAATACATGGAATAATAAATCCTACCACGCAAGGTTATAGTTACTATGGGCAAGCTGTAATAATGTCAGGTGCATATTCTGGCATAAAAAGTGGTTCTGTAATTGATATGGGTCGCACTGTAGATTTTAAAGGTTTAATTGTAACAGATTTAGTTGTATCTAATTATTCCTCTCAACCTGGAGATAGCGGAGCCCCAATAAGATCATACTATACTGGCCTATCAGGAGGACTAAAATTAATAGGTTTCCATGAAGGGCATAACGGGACTACCGGTCTATCCTATTTTACTAAGCAAGAGAAATACACAACATATTTTTATAATTTAACATGGGATTTTTAAAACACTTTTTAAGCACGTTCTGTACATGCAGAACATGCTTAAATGAAATTTTTTACAATTTCGAACCAAGACTGATAAAGTGAAAATTTTTGATTACTAATTGACTAAAAAACTTCAGTTTTCAGGTATTTAAAAGAAAAGTTATTTCTTTTTTTAAAGTGCCTAGTTGTAGCAAAATAGTTATTTTGTGCAACCCAAAGTAGTATAATAGATTATTATGTAAAGTTTAGAGTTTAAAAAACAAATATTAATCGTAAATTTCTACAAATTTGAAGACAAAATATGAATCTTACACAATTTTTTCAATTTACTTTTAAGGCTTCTACAGTACCAATGAGTTTTGGTCTTTCCATTAAAACCATAATATATATCCTGTCTTTATATGTAACAATGTTATTTAACGTTAATATAGTAACAGCCCGAATAATTTTAAAAAGAATACCACTTAAGTCAGAAATAAGTAGACAGTATGTTAATCCTAGAGCAATCGGGGTCAATCTAACGACAAACCGTATTTATGTAGGGAATGGAGACAGTACTGTTTCCGTTATAGATGGAAAGACCAATAGTCGTAAGGATACCGTCAAAATAAAAAATATCTCAAATTTTCATTTACGAGGATTAGGAGTAAATACTATAACAAATCGTATTTATATTGCAGGCCTTGGTGGCACAGTTGATGTGATAAATGGCAAAAATAATAAGATAATTGATACTATCATAGTTTGGGAAGGGTCAGACGGGGCTAAAAGTATATTTCCTCCAACGTCAACCGCCGAAGGAGTAGCCGTAAATTCAATAACAAACTATATTTATGTAACTCATTCTGGAAACATTGTCAGTGTAATAGATGGAGAAAACAATCAAGTTATTGATACCATAATCCTAAGGAACATAGAGAATGTTCAAGGTGTGGAACTTAATGCATTAACGAATCGTATCTACGTAACTGGTAGCGCACTAAGTGTAATAGAT
>JABMPH010000091.1 GCA_013203805.1 Bacteroidota bacterium
GTGTTGCCCCAAAGCTGTGGGCGCAATCTTCTAAAAGAATGATATTCTCTTTTTTACAGAGTTCCGCAATTGCTTCTATATCCGGATTAATAATACCACCAATATGAGATAATAGAATCACCAGTTTATCTTTTTCTTTTTGATCTAAAAAACCAATGGCATTCCTGACATCTTGAAGAGATGGCATTAATGACTCTAAACGGCATTGAATAAAACCCGAAAGGTTACATCCACCAGTATACACCATAGTCTTAACACCGTACATTGTATTACTCTGAATTAGTACATTGGTCCTGCCAAAGTAATGTCTATAAATTGTTAAAAGAGCCACCATCCCTGCTCCATTTGAATTAGTAGGGAGAGCGGCTTGGGCGCGTGTTAAATTTTTTACAAATTCTGATATTTTTTTATTCCAAAATCCTTCGGCAAGATTCCCTGATATGAATATATCATCAAGATTCCTTTTAAAATAATTGATTGACTCCTCAGGTAATTTTATCACTCCCATTTTTATCCTCTTTCGATTTATTATATTTGTCCATCCATACTGTATTAGATATGATGTCATTTGATTTATTATTACTTACTGTTTTAAAATGTTTCTTTGGATTTTGTTTATATACTCTTCTATAGAATTCTGGAGCCATACTGAATGCCAATGTGAATTTTCCTGGAATCACTGCCCATACTCCATCATCTGTGTTTACAATATGATATAAATATCCGCGTGGTTGATTTTGGAACGTTATTTCTGTTTTAATTCCGACATAACGTGATAATTCTTTCAACCCCGGGTCTATTTCCTGATGTTTTTGAACAACATAATCTAGATATTCATCACATTTTGATCTGTCAGATAAAGAAATTCCTCCGGCTAATCCAATGCCATTTTCCTTGGTTAATAGGTTAATGCAATTTTTAGGAAAATAATCCAGTTCAACAAAAGATTTGGAATCTTTGGTTAATCCAGACACAACGGCAATCGGCGCATAAGACCTTTTAGTTTTTACATCAGAAAAGTATTTTATTCCTTCTCCGGTACACAATGCCACGTTTTTTGCCTGTATATCTTCTTTTGAACCTAATAGAAGCTTATAATATTGATGCTTTTCAATTTTGTGTACTTTATTATCCAGAGAAATATCTAGTCCGTCACTTATCGCTTTTGCAATCATATCATTTAATAATAGCCGCGAATTGATAGTGAAATCAGGCGTTTGCACTGTCTTAAACATCTCTTTTGAGTTTAGCAATTCTTTAATTAGAGCACTAACTCTTTTTCTCCGACCTTCAATAAACGGCGCTAGTTCGCCTGCTCTTCTTCGTAACCAATCATGTTGATGAATTTTTTCTATAAGATGAACTGAACGTGCCACACCTATAAGCCAAGGTAATGTTATTTTCCGACCTTTCACCCGATATTTAAAATGAATGTAATTATCATCAAACCAGCCAAGAAACGCCTTATTGATAGTTAAACCTGATTCTGTAGGGATCAGATTCATTCGATCATAACAAGAGTAAAACTCAATTAGATCATCTATCGCTCCCAGTATAAAACGTAACGTAATCAGCTTATCTGGCACTAATGTATATAGCGCTCCTGTATGAAGCCACTCGTGAAAATCACGAGTTGCTTCGGATGCCAATTTATCATTCTTTTCTACTAATACTACTGAATGACCTTGCCGGGTTAAAATTTCCGCTATTGAAATGCCAGCAATTCCACTTCCTACTATAGCCCACTCATATGTTTTCATAATTTTTGTTATTTTCTTATATGTTCAATAGTCTTGCTCAAACCATTTTCAAGTTTGACAAAATCATCAATATTTATATTTAGTATTTTCTTTAATTTTTTATAAGTACCGCCTGAACGTTCTGGATCTCCAGACGGCAATTCTTTCAAGATTACTTTTGGTTTTACATTCATGTTTTCAGCAATTATTTCCAGCAAATTGTCAATAGTAATGGGAGTTCCAGTTCCCACATTCAGAATTTCACATAATCTCTTATTGAAGAGATACACCATTGATTGAACCATAACATCAACAATATTCTCTACAAAAATAAAGTCCCTGGTTTGAAATCCTCCATTAACAGTAACGGGTTTATTTTGTATAAGTTTATCTATAAATATGGATATTACACCAGAATAAGGATTGCTTGGATCCTGACGGGGACCATAAACATTAAAAAAGCGCAGCCCTATTGAAGGTGTTTTATATACATTCCAACACATTTTCGCATAGTGTTCCATTGTCAGTTTATCCTGTGCATATGGCGATAGAATATCGTATTTTTCGATTTGGTCATCCCCTAAGGGCAAATTCCCATATACTGCTGATGAAGATGCATATACTATCGGTATATTATACATTTTCGCCCACTCAAATACACGGATGCTACTCAATAAATTATTGGAACTGCTAAAATAAAATTCACCAACTGAAACCGGTACCGATGCCTGAGCAGCCAAATGAAAAATACCATCAATTTGGGGTAATTCAGAAAATGAAATTTCTTGAACTGTTTTTCTAACTAATTTAATTTTATCAATATCTTTAAGATTGTATTCAATCCCTGTCGAGAAATTATCAATAAGAATTATTTCATGATTGCGATATATGAGATGATCTACTAAATGTGAACCAATAAAACCTGCACCACCTGTCACTAAATATTTCATAATGCCTTTTTAATCTATTTGTATATAGTTAATATTTTTCTCTTTTTGGGGCCAATAAAGAAAAAATGCACTTAAAACAGCAAAATCACGTAGTATATAATATGCATAAATGTTCAATAATTCAATTATACTATATTTTACATTTTTTATTGACCTTAATCCAATTAATCCCAAGTATATAACTCCATACATACTATTATTATTAAGTAGTATTACTCCTATATTGACTAATAACAATAATAGTGTGTAATTTTCTCTTATAAAAAGTTTGTGCTGATAAAAGTTTTTGAAATTCTCGCGATGCAATATAGAACGAAACAAATCATTTCCTTTAATAAAGTCTGACCATATTCTATGTTTATCCTGATATTTTATAGTATGATGTTTTGCCAATAATTCCTTTCGTCTGATTAAGAATATATTAATACCAGCTAACCTAATACCTAAATCTATATCCTGATTTCTGCGTAGGTGATTTTTCATACCACTAATTTTTTCCCAAATATTTCTCTTAATCAAGAATAAACCTCCCGTAGTATATTCTTGTCTTTCATTAGAAACCATACTATGATATAATTGTTTATCTATGAGTACACCTTTTTTAGAATAGTAATAGTCTTCGAATTGGCCGGACACAAAATTATATTTTAAGCTATCAGATTCGTTATAAACTAAAGGTATAAAATCAGGAATAATCTCCATATCACCATCAATAAAAAATAAAACATCCCCTTTGGATTCTATAGCACCAACATTTCTAGCAATAGCTGCATTAATATCACTTGTTAACTGAAATATCTTTGTTTTTTCAAATACTTTTACTCTTTCAATGCTATCATCGGTTGATTTAGAGTCTACATAAATAACTTCATATTTAGAAAGTGAATTTTGCTTAATTGTTTGAAAAACACTTTGGAAGCATTTTGTGAGTTTCCAACCTTCGTTACGACCTATAATTATAAATGATATTTTTAACAATTTATTCCCCACCACTTGTTACTTAATTTAGTATTTCCTAGAATTAATTTTAACACTCTCCAAGAAGTATTATCAATTTGATACTCTTGGGGAGCGTTTAGCGTTTTGCTTTTGCCTGTTAGCTCATTACTATGTGCTTTATGTTCTTCAATAACCGTATTTACTGCATTCAGAACAATGTCAGGTTCGAAGCCAGCGAGGATAATACTGCCAGTGTCTTGTGCTTCGGGGCGTTCCATGCTTTCGCGAAGGCTGATGGCTGGGAAGTTAAGCATGGCAGATTCTTCGCTAATTGTTCCACTGTCAGAAATTGTGCAGAGGGCATTTTGTTGAAGGTGGATGTAGTCAGTGAAGCCGAAAGGTTTTAGAAATTGAATTAATTTGTTATTTTCTGATTTTTGATTTAGAGCTTCTATTTTTTTTCTAGTTCTAGGGTGTGTCGATACAATAACAGGTAGTTGGTATTGTTCTGCCACGTAGTTAAAAATACTTAAAATCTGACTTAAATTTTCAAAATTATCAACATTCTCTTCTCTATGAACTGATACCATAAAATATTTTTTTGGTGCTAACTTTAATTTATCTACTATATTTGAATGATCAATCTTGTACTTGTTTTGTTGCAACACTTCCCACATAGGAGAACCCGTAAGATAAATACGACGGTGTTGTAATCCTTCTGATAATAGATGTCTTCGGGCGTGCTCGGTATAAACTAGGTTAAAATCGGCAATATGGTCAATAATGCGTCGGTTAACCTCTTCGGGAACATTGAAATCAAAACTTCTGTTGCCGGCTTCCATGTGGAAGACTGGTATATGCTTGCGTTTCGCCATATAGGCAGAAAGACAGGAGTTGGTGTCTCCAAGGACCAACAAGGCATCCGGCTGTTCAAGAGCTATAATCTCTTCCGTTTTTTTAAAGATATCGCCAATGGCGGAGCCTAAAGAAGTGGTGTCCACGTTCATAAAATGGTCGGGCTTACGGAGGCTGAGGTCTTCAAAGAATATTTCGTTCAGTGCATAATCGTAATTCTGACCTGTATGGACAAAGACCTGATTGGTGTATTTGTCGAGTAGTTTTATAGTAGTAGATAGGCGGATTATCTCTGGTCGAGTTCCAACTACGGTCATTATTTTTAATTTTTGCATATTGTACCTTTTTGTTTCACAAAGTAACACTGTGTTTTACAATGAGTAGCACCTGTACCTATTATTATACCTTTTCAAAGTAAGTATCTCCATCTTCGACATTATAATGCTCATTAATCCAGAAGATAGTGAGAAGATCAACAATGCCAATATTTTTTATATTATGCGTATGCCATATTGGAATATCTATAAAACTGGGATTTTCTCCATCTAATTCAAAACTTAAAATTTCTTTTGTTCCTATCTTACGAAGTTCTATCTTTGCTTTTCCCTTAATTACGACGAAGCGTTCTGTTTTTCTTGTGTGATAGTGGTTACCTCGAGTGATTCCAGAAACAGTGGTTGAAAAACTTACTTGTCCACCGCTATGTAATTTTATAGTTTCTACAAAA
>JABMPH010000092.1 GCA_013203805.1 Bacteroidota bacterium
CAGAGCCTCGAGGAATTCTGTCGATTAAATTATATTTTAAAATATTTGGATTGAGTCTAGATTGATAATATTTCTGTAACACCAGACTATACACAGCATACAAGTAGATTGAATTATTGACAAATACTTCGTAAAATTCTTGTGTGAAATATCTGATAATATATATATCAGTTTAAAGGTAATAATAATTATATAGTTTAAACTCTATGAAAATACAAAATTGCGCATATTATTTATTATTGTCATTATTTCTTGGATGCGCAGCACTCAGAAATATTGAGATATCGGAAGCTGTTATAAAAAATGATATCCAAAAATTGGAAACAATACTTTTAGAAATTAAAGAAACTAGTATCGATAATAATATAGAAACGATATTGTATATCGAATCACATTTATCTGATCATTATTGGAAACAAGGAAATTATTACGCTAGTGAAGGACGACTAGAAGAGGGCATAAACAACTATAGTAAATCACTTATTTATGAAAATAGTACCAGAAATAAAGTCGGTTATACCCATTTAATAAAAGCAAAAAATGACCTTGATAGTCTAATACATTATTTTTCTTCAACAGATACAATTAATTTCCGTCAAAGGGTAAAATCAATAAAATCTGCAAGATTTATATATTCACCGATTAACAAAAGCAATTATATAAAAAGCAAATTAAAATCCCGGATTATTAATAAATATATTGACCTCGGAGTAATTCTAGAAAAAAAAACAAAAAATGATTTTGAAAAATATTTACAATTAAGTGGCTTTAACGCAGATGGTGATGAACATTTAAAAGGAAAGCACAAACTTTTTAGTGAAAAATATCGAAAATCCATATACAATCTAGATTACTATAAAAATACAAATAATAGACTATATTTTTTGGAGTTTATTGATACAAGAAATAAGAGTTCTATTCAAAAGCACGAATGGGATGAAATAATAAATAATTTAAGTATATTTTATAATAACTATTTTAATCCAAACTTTTCCAAAATAACTGATTTATATGAATGTTATTTAATAAATAATATATTTGAAAATTTATTCCCAATAAATAAACCAATTGAAAAATATATCGAGAACAATACATTTATAATTAAATCAAAAAAGCAAAATAATATAGTTTCAAAAAATATTATTGAGTTCCTAAGAAATGAAAATATAGTTGACCATTCACCACTAATAACTCCAAAAAAAATTATTTATGTAGATGTAATAATGGACACTTTATGGACTGAAATCGATAAAGAATCTTATAAAAAAGAAATTTCATCGAAATACTTATTTGGTACACACGTTGAATCAAATCCAAAGTATACAAAGAACGTTGACGATGTAATTTACTGGGAACACGAAATCGCTAGAATTAGAACAGCCAATGCTGCTTGTGACAATATGCCCGATGAAACCTTTTTAGAGATACTTACTAAAGCTTCATGTTACACAACTATCCCAGTAGAGAAACTTAACTCAGCAAGAAATATATTAGCCAGAACATCTACAACTATTGAAGTAAAAGATTTTGAATCTTATACATTTTCTGAAATTGGTCATTCAATTGAAGGTCTACTAAAACTCTCAATAAATATTGAGTATTCAAATATATCAATGAAATCCGTCTCCATTAATTCTCACATAAACATTGACTCTAAATCATTAATAGGTGTCTCCATAAATGACAATAATAATTACAAAGAAACCTTACAATTAATACCGAACGATATAATTTTGGAAAACGTTCTAATCAAGAATGCATCAAAAAAAGTTAAAAATATATTAAACGATATAAGCTTATTGTCTACATATATATCATCAGAATTAATCAATAAAAAACATATATCGAATTTGATACCATCATATAAATCAAATGAATTTATAGAGTTGTTTTCATTTACTCAATTGTCAGTAAAAACTGACCCACTTAAAGTTTTGATTCAGAAAAAAGGGAACAACTTTAACAGTTTAAAGGAATCTGTTAGATTTGCGAAAAATGCGTCATGTCAAGTTATTTCATACAATGATAATTTTTCTTCAAGTTCAGGGACCGGCTATTTTATATCCAATGATGGTTTTCTAATTACAAACCAACATGTTATAAATGGCAAGGAGAATATTATATTACTTCGTGAAATAAAAAATAACATAATAATAAAAAATGCATATTTATTATACAGTGATAAAACTAAAGATATTGCACTTCTCAAAACAGAATCACCATTTGAAGATTCTAAATATGTAAGTATAAATAATGATATTGAATTAGAAATGGGTGACGAAATAATCTATGTTGGTTACCCAGATTCACCAATTACATCAGGTTCAGAGCCATTTACCAGTCGTGGAATAATAAGTCAGATTGTAAAAAGAAAATATAAAACGCCAACTTTAATTTTATTTGATTTAACTGCAAATCCTGGTTCAAGTGGAAGTGCAGTGTTAAAAGAAAAAACTGGCGAGTTAGTTGGGACGCTAACATGGGGATTTGGCAGAAGTATTACAGTCAACGATATTGTTGACTTGATTGGAGGACAAACAATTCGTGTTAAAGAATCACAAAATGTTGGTACATCTGTAAATGTACTTATAGATTTTCTTATTGAGTCTGGGTACTATGTAGAGGAATAGTATTACAATTATCATGTAATCAACATTACAATGACTATTGAACATAAAGGTTCAAATATATTAATCACAAATAACCATTAGTTAATTAGGGGCCGCAATAGCACTATCTTTTTTGATGAATTTTACTGAAAGAAAATCTCACTAATTTATCCAAATATACTTGTCATTTATTCCAATGGACATATTACACTTACCACACCAATCATGCCTTCTCCTATCAGCTCCATTGTATTCCAATAATCACATAAATTTCCTGAACCTGTTGTCAAAATTGTTGTGGTTTTATTCTCATTCGTAAAAACCTCAAATTTCCAGAATTTTGCGGGAGCTACCGAAACCCAAATCTTTATTTTATATCCAGTTTCTCCTTTCTTAACTACTTCGCTTAAATAGTATTCTTCGTTATAATTTTTACATTCAATCTTATTTAACC
>JABMPH010000093.1 GCA_013203805.1 Bacteroidota bacterium
ACTTCGGACTTCCGACTGTTAGAATTTATATTTGGTGAATTTTATTCACTTTTTAAACCTATGTATTTTCAATGCATAGTGGTTTAGTATGTATTCAAGTTACAAACTTGAACCAGTATTCATGATCAAAAAATCGTGAAAATTCCTGTATATAACTTACAAATTAATTGCAACAACCTCTTTTATTTGAGGTAGTACTTTTTTTAATGTTGCCTCAACACCATTTTTAAGCGTAACCGTACTAAATGCACATGAACCACACGCTCCGGTAAGTTCTACATTTACAACAAAGTCTTCGGTAATGTTCACAAAATTAATATCACCTCCATCGGCTTGTAAATACGGTCTTACCTGATCAAGTACATTAAGAACTTTTTGTTTTAATTCATTATCTGTATTATCCATGTTGATAATATTTGGTTATTGGTTTATAATTTGTTGATTTCATCTTGAACCTTCTGAGCAATTTCAATAAAAATCGCACCAGTTTTGTCGTTTTCATTTAGTATAATTGGTGTTCCACCGTCCCCCGACTCAACAATCTTCTCGCCAATCGGAATTCTTCCTAGTATAGGAATGTTGAGTTCTTTTGCCAATTCATCAGTCGCCCCTTTCCCAAAAATGTAATACTTTTTATCAGGGTATTCTTCCGGTGTGAAATACGACATATTTTCTACTAGTCCAAGTAAAGGTATGGTAAGTTTGTCCTGACGGTACATCATAGCAGCACGACGTACATCAGCAGTAGCTATTTTTTGAGGAGTTGTAACAAGCACGGTTCCTCTAATATTATATGATTGAGCTAATGTAAGTTGAATGTCTCCGGTTCCCGGAGGCATATCAATTACCAAGAAGTCGAGGTTGCCCCATTCAGAATCATTCATTAACTGATTAAAAGCTTTGTTAATCATCGATCCTCTCCACATCAAGGCCTGATTTGGCTGAACAAAAAAGCCAAGTGATAATATTTTCACACCATGATTTTCCAGAGGTACCATTAGTGTTTTTCCTTCCCTGTCAATAACACCAGGTTGCTGACCCTCAACGCCAAACATAATTGGAACCGAAGGTCCCATAATATCGGCATCAAGAATTCCTACTTTGTTTCCGGTTTTTGAAAGTGCAATTGCAAGATTTGCTGCAACAGTTGATTTACCAACTCCACCCTTACCTGCAATAACGGCAATTATATTTTTAACACCCGACAATGGACCCATTCCTTTGTCTTTCTCAGCTATGGGTTTAACTTCCACATTTATTTCTTCGCCTAACTTATTCTTTATTGTTTTTACTATCGAATTATATACTATTCCAACAGCAGGATCGTCAAGTTTTGGAAAAAAACCGAAATTTTTACGTCATTTCCCTTTATCTGGATATCATCAATCATATTTAGATCAATGATATTGTTTTGTTTGGCAAAAAATATTACCTCTTTTAATGCATCTGTTATATCGTGGTTTGTGATAAACTTTGACATATTATTTTAATTTAGATTAAATAGTAATAAGACTTATATAAGGCACAAAATTACAACTATTTTCATTCTGTTTCGATTTGACAGGAAAAATAGAAAAAGTCATCCATTTTTTTTTTGCGGCTTAACGGGCTTTTCGTTTGTAGTTGTTTCATGCCAACTGTTTTTTGTAAGGCTGTACGTGGGCTTCCTTTGTCAGCCTCCGCCAGCCAACAAAAAAATCAGTTTGTATTTCAACAAGCTACCACTCCAATCCCTGCCGTCAGCTTTCAAAGTAATGGAATTATACACAAGCATATTACAAGTTTTTTATTCTGATTAAAATTATTATTCAAAATCATTTGAATAATTGAAAAATTATGTCTTATTTTGCACTCCTTTTTCGAATAGGATTAAATAACTACGTAACGATGTCAAGAATTTGCCAGATAACAGGAAAGAAAGTGATTTCAGGAAATAATGTAAGTCACTCACATGCTAAAACAAGAAGAAAATTCCAACCGAATTTGCATACTAAAAAGTTTTTCGTACCTGAAACAGGTAAATGGATTACATTAATGGTAAGTGCAAATGGTATTCGCACGATAAATAAAAAAGGTATAGCTATTGCCCTTAAAGATGCTGCCGAACAAGGCCATTACAAGGCATAATAGTTATTACACGAAAATATATAAAAAAAAGAGACTGTCAATTTTGGCAGTCTCTTTTTTTGGTTATGGTAAAATTTAACTTTATTAGAAATTCTTTCTCAACGAATCTTCTATCTCTTCCGAAAGTCGGTTAAATACTTCCTCCTCAGTTCCGTCAGCATTAATTTTACTATATTTTCCTTGTTTTTGATAATAGTTAACAACAGGTTCGGTTTTATCCTTGTATTGTTCAAGTCGATTCACAATCATCTCGGTACTTATATCGTAAGGTCGCGCTTTGTTTTCGTCTTTCCCTCTGGCACTAAGTCTTTTTATTGCTTGCAGTGTACTTAGTTTCAACTCAATCATATTCGACACTTTCATGTTCACTCTTTGCAACAATCCATCAAGTATATAAGCCTGAATTACAGTTCTTGGAAATCCTTTAAAGATAAAACCATCAGCTTTAGCATTTTCTTTAATTTGATCAGCAATTAGTTTAATTGGAATTTCATCAGGAACAATTTCTCCCTTCTTCATATATGGCTCGGCAATTTTACCAATTTCAGTGCCTTCCCTAATTTCTTGTCTAAGTAAAGCCCCGGTGGATATATATACAAGATTATGTTTGTCAGCTAAAAATTTACCTTGCGTACCTTTTCCAACTCCTGGCTTACCCAACAGTAAAATATTTGTGTACTCTTTACTCTTATTTTTTTCAACATGATCAACAATATTGTCAAATATTCCCTCAAGCGACCCAACACCATTTAATTTATGATACTTATTCTGCTCCTCATAGTAATTAGCCACAGGTTTAGTTTTATCCTCGTATTCCTTCAAACGAACTTTAATTACATCAAGAGTATCATCCGATCTCTTCGAAGTTTTAGCCCTGAGCAAAAGTCTTTCTACTAGTTCCTTATCTGGCACTTCGAGACTTATCATCATATCAAGCGAAGTATTTAGCTTGAGTAATAATCCATCAAGTATATAAGCCTGAACAACTGTTCTTGGAAAACCGTCGAAAAGTATGCCTCGGGCATTCTGATTTGTTGTAATCTTTTTTTCAATAATCTCAACCACTAGCTCATCATTAACCAAGCCTCCAGCTTCAATAATACTCTTGGCTTTTAGCCCAAGTTCAGAGCCATCTGCAATTTCCGACCTTAATATATCACCCGTTGATATATATGTTAGGTTATATTTATCAAGGAGTTTTTTCGACTGGGTACCTTTACCAGCTCCCGGAGGTCCAAATAGAGCAATATTTAGCATCTTTAATAGTGTTTTTTTCTATTCAATAATTTTATAAATATCCTTAAGGTTTCTTCCATGGCTGTCATAGTCTAAACCATAACCAACTATAAAGTCGTTGGGAATTTTTAATCCAACATAATCAATTTTGTATGACTTCTGAAAAGCTTCAGGTTTAAATAATAGAGTAGCAATGCGAACATCGGCAGCTCCCATACTCTCAAGCTGATTCAGTACATTTTCCATTGTAATACCCGAATCAATTATATCTTCAATAATGATAATTGTTCGTCCTTTAATATCCTCATCAAATCCAATAAGTTGCCTTACTTTTTCTGTGCTTTTTGTTCCAATGTATGAAGCAAGCTTAACAAAGGATACTTCGCATGGGAGATTAATCTTCTTGAGTAAATCACCGGCAAACATGAATGAACCGTTTAGAATCACAAGGAAAATCGGTGTTTTCCCTTCGATATCCTTATTAATGTTCTCAGCTATTTTGGTAACAGCATTATCAATTTTATCGAAGAGAATAAACGGCTCAAAATATTTATCATGAATTTTAATGTTGTCCATTTTTGATATGTTTTTTGTAAAGTATTGAACTAAAGGCCAATTAAACATAGCCAAAAATCAAGCACACAAAGATAGAACATAACACTTTAATACCAAATTCATTTTATTTATTTTTGCGGTATAGAAATTATCAAAAAAAGGAATAATTATGAAAGCAATTGTAAGTATAATTATGGGTAGCACTTCTGATTTAAAGGTTATGGAAAAAGCTGCTGAGTTTTTGAATGAAATGGAAATTCCATTTGAAATAAATGCACTTTCAGCACATCGAACACCTGAAGCAGTTGAGGTATTTGCAAAAAATGCAGAAGAAAATGGCATTAAAGTTATTATCGCCGGAGCGGGAATGGCAGCACATCTGCCAGGTGTAATTGCCTCAATGACTACGGTTCCAGTTATAGGAGTTCCAATAAACGCCTCACTGGACGGTATGGATGCCCTACTTGCAATTGTTCAAATGCCTCCGGGAATTCCCGTAGCAACAGTTGGTATTAATGGTGCCTTGAACGCAGGAATATTAGCTGCTCAAATGATTGCAACTGGAGATGCTGAAATAATGGATAAAGTTCGTAATCATAAAAAAACCCTAAAACAAAAAATAGTTAAGGCCAACGAAGAATTAAAAGCAGTAAGCTATAAGTTTAAAGTGAATTAATAGAAAGGATGGAAGAATAGAATATTGGTGTGTTGGAAAGTTTGCTACTAATTACCAATGACTAATTACCAATTATCCATTGACCAATTATCCATTGACCACAATTATCCAATGACTAATTACCAATAACTAATTACCAATGACTATATAAAAACAATGGACTCACAACTACTTCTGTGGATTGGCTATTTCGCCTCAGTCATTATCGCCTTATCTATGACAATGAACTCAATAGTTAAATTTCGCTGGATTAATTTAGTAGGAGCAACAGTTTTTGCAACTTATGGTTTCTTAATTGGAGCATATCCTGTGATGGCCCTAAATGGATTTATTGTAATTGTGGACATTTATTATTTATCAAAAATTTATTCTAAAACACAACTTTTTGACACACTTGAGGTTAGAGGCGACAATAAATATCTGCTTAAATTTTTAGATTTCTATAAAAAGGATATTAATAAGTTTTTCCCTGATTTTATTTACAAACCCGAAATGAATACAATCAGTTTTTTAGTTCTTCGAAACACAGCAGTTGCCGGTATATTCTTAGCTCATCAGGGAGGTGAGAATGAGCTAATTGTTGGTCTTGATTATACCGTTCCTGAGTATCGCGATTATAAGAACGGAAAATTTGTGCTTAATCACTTAAAGGATATTTTTAAAAAAGGAGGATATTTTAGTTTGATTGCTGCTGGAGGACCATCACAACATAATAACTACTTGAAAAAACTTGGTTTTGAAGAGGGAAGTGATGGAATGTTTACAAAAAATCTCTAAATCTACGTGTATGGAGCTTCTAATTAATAATGGGACAATTGTTAATGCCAACAACACATCAGTTGCTAATGTACTTTGTAGGGATAATAAGATCGTTGGTATTGGGGATCTATCAACTGCTAATACTTCCGTAGACAGAATAATTGATGCCACCGATTGTTACGTTATTCCGGGAGGAATCGATCCACATGTTCATATGCACCTACCCTCGTCGGCCGGATTTTCCTCAGATGATTTTTATTCAGGTAGCAAGGCTGCTCTTTTTGGAGGAACTACTTCTATTATTGATTTTGTAACTCCTCGGAAGGGTGAAAGCCTTCAGGATGCGATTTTAAAACGCACCAAAGAATCTCAAAATTGTTTGACAAACTATTCATTTCATGTAAGTCCCATTGAGTGGAGAGATACTATCGAAAATGAAATCGATAATTGTATCAGCAAAGGACTTCGTTCATTTAAAGTCTACATGGCATACAAAGATACTATCGGACTTGATGATGAGGTATTATTGAAAGTTATGAAAACTGTTGGCAATGCTGGTGGAATGGTTACAGTACATTGCGAGCTAGGTGACGAAATAGAAATATTGAGAAATAAGTTTGCTTCTGTAAACTGTTTAATCCCTGAATTTCATTCACTTTCACGCCCTTCTGAAGTTGAAGCAAAAGCAGTTGAAAAAGCAATTAATTTTGCCAAAGAAGCACAATGTCCAATTTATATCGTTCATGTCTCCACAAAAGAATCACTTGTATATATCAGGGAAGCACAAAAAAATGGACAGAAAGTTTATGCCGAAACCTGTCCGCAATACCTGCTACTTGACGATTCAAAATATATTGGTGATTTTGAAAATACGGGACCATTTGTTATGAGCCCACCCTTACGAAAAAAAGAAGATATTGATGCTTTATGGGAAGCTGTTTCAGATGGAACTATTCAAACTGTTGGAACTGATCATTGTCCATTCAATTTTAAACAGAAAGAAACAGGTAGAGATGATTTCCGGAAAATTCCCAATGGTGCAGGGGGAGTTGAGAATCGACTTGCACTTTTGTATACATATGGTGTGCTAAAAGATAAAATTTCTTTAAATCAGTTTGTAGATTTAACATCAACTAATGTTGCTAAAATTTTTGGGCTCTATCCTGAAAAAGGCATTATTGAAGTTGGTTCAGATGCTGATTTGGTTATTTGGAATCCAAAAATAGAAAATATAATTTCAGCCAGTAACCACCATCAGAATTGTGATATTAATATTTATGAAGGAATTAAAACTATCGGATCACCAAGATTTGTAATTCAAAGTGGTAGAGTAGTTGTTGAGAATGGTTTGATGATTTCTACTCCCTCTAAAGGTCAGCTTCTTGTTAGAAGATAATTGAATATCTTTTTCACAAAAATCAGGATAGGAAAGTAAGTGCGTAAATATCAAGCAATACACCTTTATTATTATTATATTTGTCAATACTAACATATTGAATTCCATTAAAAAAATACCAAAATGAAAAAATTATTCCTTATCTTAGGTATATTACTGGCTGCGGGGATTGTTGTGTCAGTACAAGCCCAGAATACTCAGGTTGATAAAACCAACCCTGCTGAGTATCCAATATGGATCGAAATGATGCAGGATCAAAATGCCAACTTCTACGAAACTGTGGATGCATTTAACGTATATTGGGAAAACAGACCAGATCGAAAAGGAAGTGGCTACAATCCCTTTAAAAGATGGGAATGGTACATGAAGCATAAAATAAATCCTGATGGATCTCGAAGACCTGTGGGTTTGGATGCTCAGTTATATGATAATTTTGTTAATAATCAGAAGAATACAGATGTTTTTGAGGGCGACTGGAATAATATTGGCCCAATACAACTACCATCGTCACCATATAGTTTTTGGGGCAATGGAAGAATTAATGCCATCGCTTTTCACCCAACTGATGCTGATATTATCTACATTGGAGCCCCTGCCGGGGGATTATGGAGGTCGGATGACGGAGGTCAAAATTGGATTACACTAACTGATAATCAACCCACGCTTGGAATATCATCCATAGTTGTTGATTATTCAAATCCAGATATTATTTACATTGGAACAGGTGACCGTGATGCAGGTGATGCTGAAGGAATGGGAGTTCATAAAAGCACTGATGGTGGAATAACTTTTTATCCGATTATTGATGAGATGGGATATTCCACAGTTGGTAGATTGATAATTCACCCTTCAAACCCACAGTTAATTTATGCTGCCACAAGTTCAGGTATTTTCAAATCTATAGATGGAGGGAACCAATGGAATAGAACACAAACAGGAAACATCAAGGAGATAGTTTTTAACCCAAATAATCCGGATATTATTTACGCTTCGGGCACAGGGAATTTTTATAAATCGATCAATGCCGGTGATTCGTTTACTAAAATAACCAATGGTATAACAACTTCGGCTTCGCGTGGTGTTATTGATGTAAGTGTAGCTAACCCAAACTATGTATACTTTTTTACAACCAGCAGTAGTGCCTATATTGGAACATATTTAAGTGTTGATAACGGAGATAGTTTTACTCTTCAGTCCGATTCACCCAATGTAATGGGATGGGCGTGTAATGGTGGAGCTGGCGGACAGGCTTGGTACGATCTTGATATTGCCGTTGATCCTACAAACGAAAATGTGATTTATGCAGGAGGTATTAACTGTTGGAAATCAATAGATGCAGGTCAAAATTGGACAATGGTTAGTAATCAAACCGGGGAATGCGGTGCATATCCCGTACATGCCGATTTACACGTGCTTGAATGGAATCCTCTAAATAATAATCTATACGTTGGTAACGATGGAGGAATTTGGTTTACCGATAACGATGGTACAACATGGAATAGGATTACAAATGGTTTAGCAATTGGTCAGCAATACAAACTTGGACAAAGCAAGCTTCTGCAAAATCATGTTACAACAGGTTATCAGGATAATGGAATATCACTTTTCCATACTGATACCTGGATACAATCGGATATGTATGCAGATGGTATGGAAGCTGAAATGGATAACCATGATACACTTTTAAGTTATGGCTGTATGCAATACGGGCGCATGTATCGTATGGTAAACGATAAGGCCGACAATCTCATTGCCGGACAGGGAATAGGTGGAATAAATGAACAAGGAAACTGGATAACACCTTTTTGTCAGCATGAAACCAATCCCGAAGTTATGTTTGCCGGTTATCAAAATCTATGGCGGACTACAAATCTGCAACAAGGTTCACCTACATGGGTTAAGATATCTTCCAATGTAGGGTCTGGCTCAGTTACTGTTGTTGAACATTCACCAGCTGATGGGAATCTTTTTTACTATGTAACATCAGGTAACAGCTTTGTGAAATCTGAGAATATTATGGATCCCAATCCTTCATATAGTAATCTACAAAGTATGTTACCAGGATCGGGGACAATAACCGATGTAGAAGCACATCCATGGAATGCTGATATAGTTTATATTACTCGTGGTACAGGAATTTACAAATCGGTAAATAAGGGTGTAAGTTGGGAGGAAATAACTGGTGGACTTCCTAATATGAGCCTTAATGATGTTGCTTTTTATAATCGTAATAACATAGAGGGTCTGTATGTTGCAACAAATATTGGTGTTTTCTTTAAAGACGAATTTATGGCTGATTGGTTTATGTTTTCGGAAAACCTCCCCGCAGCAATATTAGTAACCGAAATAGAGATATATCATGATTTCCTTGATCCAACAATGGACAGAGTAAGAGCTTCCTCTTATGGTCGTGGTTTATGGGGATCTCCAACATATTATTATTCACCAACTGCCAATTTTGAAGCAAGCGAAACAAATATACCTGCAGGATGTGCAATTGACTTTTTCGACTTATCTCAGGGATATCCACATAGTTGGTTATGGACATTTGAAGGAGGAATCCCTTCCACATCAATGGAATCGAATCCCACAGGTGTGATATTTGAAAATGAAGGAAGTTACGAAGTATCTTTAACTGTTACCAATCCTGATGGTAGTGATACAAAAATAGTTGCGGGATATATCACTGTTGTGCAAGGATTGCTACCAACAGTTGCTTTTATAGCAAACCAAACCTCCCAGTGTTCAAATGCCTCAATTTATCTTTATGATGAATCAGAGGGTTGCCCAACGGGATGGGAGTGGTCATTTAGTCCCAATAATGTAACTTATTTGGAAGGAACCAGTGAAACTTCACAGAATCCGGTTGTGCAATTTGGTGAAATTGGATCGTACTCAGTAACACTTACCGTTTCAAACTCTTCGGGGCAAAGTCAGTTAGCTAAGGATGACTATTTATTTATTGGAGGTGAGCTACTGCCATTTACCGAGGATTTTTCCGGTGCAAGCTTTGATGCAATGGGTTGGGAAATTGAAAATCCTGATCAAAGTATTACATGGGGATTAACCGATGCTGAAACACCATTGGGAATTATTGAAGGTGTGAGCTGGATAAATAATTTTAATTATTCCAACATGGGTGCCCGTGATTATATGATTTCACCCATTATGAACTTTAGTGGTTTTAGTAATATTTATATGACATTTGAATATGCTTATGCAGAAAGATATTCACCCAGTGACTCCTTAATTGTGGGGGTTTCAAATGATTGTGGGAATACATGGACAAATGTTTATGCAAATGGACCTAATGGGGAAGGTGTTTTTGCAACCGCCGAGCCAACAACGGATTCCTTTGAACCTCAAAGTTCATCGGATTGGTGCGTTGCCGGTTATGGACCTTCTTGTCCGATAATCGACTTAAGTAGCTGGGCAGGAAATGCAAATATTAAAATCAGGTTTGAATCATACTCACGATATGGCAATAATCTGTATATCAATAAAGTAGATATAAGTAATACCGTTGGGTTGTTTGAAAATAAGTCAGTAACTGACGATGGGTTTTTAATTCATCCAAATCCTGCTACTCAGCAGGTGAGTATTCTTGTTAAAGAAAAGGGAAATCATCAGATAGAGTTATTGGATACACATGGCCGTGTAATAATCTCTGATGTAATTGTTGGAGATAAAATGGTGCTTGATATTAGTAATCTAACACAGGGTATTTATTTTGTAAGAGTTAAATCGGAGAATCATTCTGATATTAAGAAGTTAATTGTGCAATAATCAGAATTATATAAAATAAAAAAAAGGGAATAGTCAGTTTGCGATTGTTCCCTTTTTTTATAATTGAATTATTTTTCTATAGCATAAACCTCTCAATAAGAGTGCTTTCACCATCATAAGCTCTGATAATATATAACCCATTTGTTAGCATTGGTGTGTAATTGAGTAGAAACAAGGAATAAGTTTATAGTTGTAATGATAGTTGAGGATACTGCCATCATCACTATGCTAATCTTACAAATCTTCCTTTATTTTAGCCCAGTCTTCTTCTGATATTTTAGCACCAATAGTTCCAATCACAGTTGATGCTAACAAAGAACCGATCTCACCAGATTTCTTGAAATCATATTTGTTTATCAATCCATATAAAAATCCTGCGGCATATAAATCGCCGGCACCTGTTGTGTCAATTGGATTAATTTCTCTAACTCCAATATTAACAATTGTATCGCCCTGTTTTACCATCGATCCTTTTCCCCCAACTTTAACAATTGCAATATCACATACTTTTGATATTTCATGAAGTGCTTCTTCAGGTTCAAGTCCTGTGAACGCTTTTGCTTCTTCTTCGTTGGCAAAAACAATATCTACATATTTTGCAACCATTTCTTTTAAAAAGTCAAGATTATCTTCCACAACATTATAACTGGCCAGATCAATTGACACTTTTAATCCATTCTTTTTTGCTGTTGCAAGTATTGCTTCCAGTAGTTCATGGTTTTGAACCAAATAACCTTCAACATGAAGTATATCATAACCCCTGAAATGATCGTCATTCAAACTATCGGCCGATAACTCAATTGCAGCTCCCAGGAAAGTTCCAAAAGTACGCTCGCCATCCCTACTAATCATAGCATTTGCAACGCCCGAAGGTGAGTCACTCTTAATCAAATGTGGTACAATATTATTGCCAACCAGATCATTATGAAAGAAATCTCCGGTTTCATCTTTACCAACTGTACCTATAAAAGCTGTTTCTACTCCTAGCTTAGCAAGCCCATGTATAGTATTTGCTGCAGAACCTCCAGAAGCCATTTGCTTCTCTAGATCTTTACTTTGCTCTTGTATTTGTGATGATTTTATGGCATCAACTAGTTGCATACTTCCCTTTGGAAGTTTAAGTTCTACTAATAGTTCGTCGTTTTCAAGTTGGGTTAACACATCAACTAATGCGTTACCAATTCCTAATATTTTTGTCATGGAAAAAATTTTGGGGCAAAAGTAATAATTATTTAATGATAATTTTTGCAGTACTCAAACCAGTTGGTGTTGAAATTTGTAGGAAATAGAATCCAGAATTTATTCCTACCAGATCAATCTCAACTTTACAATCTTTATCACAAGATACTTTTTGATTCCTATAAATATCGTTGCCCTGAATATTAGTTATATTTATACTAATATCTTTTTCTACACTACTAAACTTAATGGTGAACTTTCCAAGATTAGGATTGGGATATATACTAAGATTTGGGAGGTGTACTTCATCATAACCATCTGGATCTACAAAGGTTATAGTTACACTTCCTCTGGTGGAGCATCCATGAATTACACCCATCACAGCATATTCATATGTGCCTGTGGGTTTTGCAGTTCCAACAACTGTAATGGTTTGTGTTGTTTCTCCCGTTGTCCAATAATAATTATCGAAGCCTGACCCAGCATCTAACAATTTACTTTCGTTTAATTGCAGTGTAAAATCATCTCCTAGATTAATGGAACCACCGCTAGAATAAACTGTTGTTATAACAGTATCTCTTCCGGTACAATTTTCAGCGTTTGTAAGTGAATAATACACTTCATGAACCCCGGAGCCTGCAGCGGCAGGAATAAATCTGTCACCAACAATTCCATTTCCGGAGAAACTACCACCAGGGGGAATTCCTACTAAATCAACAGCTGGATCATTTTCACAATAAGCTGAAAATAGTCCTGTGAAACTAACTGAGGGTGCAGGTTTTGTGTAGAAAGTAACACTATCTGTTGAATGGCAGCCATTATTGTTTATACCTGTTAAGTACATTGTTGTGGTATCGAGTATGGTAAATGAAAACAACGCATTAGTGTCGCCACCCGGTGTCCAATAATAATGATCTGCTCCTGACGCCGTTAGTTCTATTAATTCGTTAGTACAAACGATATTTGTATCATATGAAATATCTGTTAGTACTGAATCATAAACCATCACAATTACAGTATCAGAGCTGTAACAAGAAGAAAGTTCATAAGCTGTTTGGGCGATATACAGACTGGTAATTCCAGGTTTAACTACAATTACCGAATCAGTTGAAATGGTATCGTTATCAGCAATCCAACGGAAAAACTTACCCCCTGAAACGGTTAAGGTTGCAGAATCACCAACACAAATAATGGTATCATTACTTGTAATTATTTCAGGACAGTCTAATACAGTAAGATAAATACTGTCAATTGCAGTACATTGATTAGTTGAGGTCACAGAACAATATACATAGGTAGAAATATCAACATTTTTCAGTAAGAAGTTATTTGAAAAAGTTATTGTATCAAATCCATCATAACTCCAAATAAAAAGATCAACATCTTCACTTACCAGAACTGATAATTCAATATCACTCCCAAAAGATGCCTCAATGGAATCATTTTCAAAAGTCACTGTTGGTTTTGGAATAGTATTTATCATAATACTATCCTCAGCGGTAGCTCCCAGAGAATCGATTACCACTAGTTTATATTGAGTAGTTTCAATAGGACAAGGATATATTATTTGTACCGTATCGAAAATTGTATCTGCGACAATCCACGAATAATCCGCCATGTTATCAGGCCCTGCAATTTCTACACAGTCTTCCGAACAAATGGTCATATCAGGACCAAGATCAAAACTTAAAAATTCAATATTAACTACGATGCTATCTTGTCCAAAACAATTGTATGTATTAGTTGCAATATGTTTATACCAGGTAGTATCTTCCGGACAAGGAAATATATCCTGGGTTGTAGCATATAGTGTATCTGCAACAATCCATTCCCATGTATAATTACCAACAGCACCAAATAACTCAATGCAAGCTTTTTCTTTAATTGTCGTATCGGCAGGTTGGAAAATAACAATTGGTGTTGGGTTAACATTTATGGTAATACTATCTTCGGCCGTATTACCATATTGATCCTCAACCATTAATTTATACAGGGTAGTATCAATTGGGCAAGGTGTAATTGTTTGCACAGTATCAAAGGTTGTATCAGCTACAATCCAATTATAGATTACCATATCGGGAGGACCAGAAAGAGTTACACAATTACCCTCACAAATAGTAGTATCAGGTCCTAAATCGAAATAGAGGAATTGGATATTTACAATTATACTATCTTCACCGGAGCATCCATAAATGTTTGTGGCAATATGATTATACTGGGTAGTGTCAAGTGGACATGGGGAAATATTCTGCGTTGTAGCAAACAGTGTGTCTGCAACAATCCATTCCCAGGAATAATTACCCAGAGCTCCTATCAAATCAACACAATCACCTAAGTGAATTGTCGTGTCTGCAGGTTGTAGATCAACAACTGGGGTTGGTAATACATTTATCATGATACTATCCTCAGCAGTATTGCCAGTTTGATCAATCACTAAAAGTAAATATAGTGTAGTGTCGGAAGGGCAAGGAGTAATAAACTCATTATTGCTATACAAATTGCCATTTTCATGCCAGAAATAATAATTCATATCAGGTGGTCCGGTGAGAGTAACACATTCTCCTTCACAAATTGTTGTATCCGGGCCTAAATCGAAAAATAGAAAATTAATATTTACTTTTACACTATCCATACCAGCACATCCATATATATTTGATGCAACGAGGTTATATTGAGTAGTATCTGCAGGACATTTATTTATATCTTGATCTGTAGAGATTAGAGAATCACCAATAAACCACATATAATAATAATATCCTGATGGTCCAAATAAATCGATACAGTTGCCGAAAGTAATTGTTGTATCATTTGACAGTATAACAACATTTGGAGATGGTAATACATTTATTGATATACTATCCTCATCTGAAGCACCCATCTGATCCTCTGCCCAAAGAACAAATTGTGTAGTATCACCCGGACATGGTTCTATAATTTGTCCTACATTTATTAGTGTATTATTTGCGAACCAAAGATATTGACTCATACCGGGGGGGCCTTCAATTGTTACACAGTTTCCATCACAAATTGTTGTGTCATTTCCAAGGCTAAAATTTAGAATATGAACACTAACTAATACACTATCTTCAGACGAACAGCCATATTGATCCGTTACCACTAGATTGTATTGTGTTGTGTCTTCAGGGCATCTTAATATACTTTGAATTGAACTGATGAGAGAATCCCCGATAAACCACTGGTAAGTATAATTACCTGTGGAGCCACTTAAAAAAATACAATCTCCAATAGTAATTGTAGTATCGTTAGAGGATATTTCTATAACTGGCAAAAGGTTTACGTTTACAGTTATACTATCTTCGGCTGATGCACCAAGCTGATCTTCAGCCCAAAGGACATATTCTGTTGCATTTCCCGGACAAGGTTCAAAAACCTGATCCACACCAACTAAAGTATTGTTAACAAACCAATTATATTGATTCATATTGGGAGGGCCTTCAATTGTAGCACAACTGCCAAAACAAATTGATATATCGTTTCCCAAACTAAAAATAAGGCTATGAACATTTACCATTATACTATCTTCCGCAGGACAACCATATGTGTTTGTTGCAATAATATTAAATTGCATTGTATCTACTGGAGAAGTCAGAATTGTTTGTGTAGAATCAACTATTGAGTCAACAACTTGCCATAAATAATCATACTCACCACTTGGTCCGTTTAATGTAATTGACTCACCTATATTGATAGTTACTTCGGTTTGTTGGAGATCAATCGTACAATTGCAAAACCCATCATCGTATATTTTATTTGGGATATTGCAAAGAACCTGACGCAAAGAATCCTTATGCGCACTATTGGCCAAGGTTATAACATAATCCATAGCAACCCAACAGTCGTATTGTGATTGAGATCCAACAGCAATTGTTACCATGGAGTCTGTTAATTGCTCCGGAGGTATTACATAATGTCCATCCCAGTTAAGGTTAATTAATGCATTTATTTCTCCAATTCCCGTTAAGGTATAATCATCAGCTCCATTTATATTGATGCTATTAATGACTGCATCTGAATTAATAACCAAAGAGGATGTATAGTAACGCAGATCATCGCGAACTTCACCACTGTATGTAATAAACAGTGAGGTACCGCTGATAAAATAATTAACAGTTACCGCATCTCTAACAATTAAATAATCTTGGATTTCTTCATCGGTGGTCATTAGTATATTATCCAGTCCGTCGATACCATAGGTATTTGCAACATATGTAAAATCGGAAACGAATTGATTGAAGGGGTATTGAGTAACTAGTGAGTGTGTGAAAATTGGACACCAAAAGTTTGCCCCTCCTACACTTGAATTGGACAATCCATCAACAAAACTTGGCACAACAATATCATCTGCAGTTCGTCGGAGCAGGCTATAGGGTTGTGTCCAATCCACTCCGGGAGCGTTAACGTCTCCACCATTATTACCAATGGGAAAAGTTTCATGTTGATTTAAAGCACTTATATTTCCCAGAGCAAAAGATGGGTCAGTCCATGGCTGACTACCATTAGGGTTAACAAATACATTTGTAATAACTCCACCATCAGTAGCATTATATAATTTCCTTCTAATATGACTTCTATTACGCCTTATTGAATAATTGATAAAAGATGACTGGGTATTTGCATTTCCGTTTACACCATGATTTAATATTCCCCAATTATGATTATACAAAGTATCTAGTTGGGTCCAGGTTAAATGAGCAGGAAAACTACCATCATGAACATCCTGGTCATTTTCATTATTACTATTAAATACATATGTTGACGAACTCATTTTAAAACTATGAGGATTTCCACAACCATCTGAATAATAAAAACCAGAGTAAGTTGTCCCATTATATACGCCTCCTTCAAATACAGGTAAGCCATGAGTATACATTGAAATGTGAGAGTCGTCGATTTGCATACTGAAGGCAAAATCCTTATTATACTTTAAGGGAGCTTTATTTACATTTAATAATGTTGGAGTCTGATCGAAATTAATTTGTATGAAGTTTACACCCACAGGTGAAGTACCTTGTTGTGCATTTGCATAACTTGATGCAATAACAACCAGAATAAAAGTAACTATTTTATGTAATATTGACCTAAACATTAATTTCTCTTATAATTAAAATCCTTTACTTCGGGATAACTTACGCTTCGTGATTTTCTACTCTTACCCCTAGATTTGGTACTTTCTTTTGCATCAAAATAATTGTCGCTTGTAAAATTAAACCTATATCCAATTGTTATTTCGTGTGATCCTCCTGAGCCTTTATTTATGCCACTCATTCCAATTTCATAGGAATAATTAAAAACAAAACCATTGTAAATATGGCCTCCAAGATTAATGGCAAGAACTCCTCCGCTTCGATAGAGCATACCTCCCCAAAAACGCCCCAAATATATTGCCATTGCTGAGATTTCGACACTGGATGGTTCATTTGCAGTATTACGAAGCAAACCAGTTGTTTGAAGCTGCCAGGTATTGTCAAGATCAAACATGTATGAAACATGAAATTGAAATTGACGTTGTACAATATACTTAAATGTAGCGCTTTGTTGATACTCATCATTTAGGCCAAATATTGTGGGCATACTTAAGCCTATATTTAATTTGTTCCAATTATAGTTTATCCCAATTCCGGCATTAAAAGCTGAACTATTGGTACTACCATTATTAATTAAGATGGGATCGTTTGGATCTATTCCGATTCCATTACCAGTATTTATTGATGCCTGATAGTAGGTAGTCCAAACTCCAAAATACAAAAACTGATTATTTTCAACTTGTAATTTGTATGTCCAACTAAGGTTAGCTCTAAATACCGATAGTATATCTGTTTTGTCAGTCATTATCTCACCGCCAACCCACATTTTTTCTTTGTAAACATTACCAAATCCATTTGCGCTAAAAGTACGTGGGCTGCCATCAATTTTAGTCCAGTCGTTTCTGTAATTTAAAAACACTTCAGAATACCCAGTATATCCTGCTAAGGTGGGAGAAAGGGCATATGGGTTAATCAAGTAATGTGTGCTATTTGGAAGCTGTTGAGCATACAAAAACTGTCCTCCAAAAAGAAGGATGAGGATGAATATATATTTTTGCAGCTTTAACATATATTATCTAATTATCGTAACCGCGCCTTTAAAAGTATTTCCTTCTGCATCTTCAATTATATAATAATAGGTTGCTTGTGGTAATGGATTTCCATTATATTGTCCATCCCAATTGTTTTGATAATTGTTGATGGAATAAACTTGTTTGCCACTCCTATTGTAAACACCTACTTTAAATGGTGTAACTAACTGGGGATCATTAACGATCCACAAATCATTAAAGCCATCTCCATTTGGTGTAAATAAATTCATAATTTCATCACCTGTTGGTTGCGGAGATCCTCCCCACAGAGTATAAAAGCCCTGCTTTGCCTCACATCCATTACTGTAGCCATTAACGAAAAAGGAACCCTCTTCAGCAATTGTTACCGATTCGGTAGTATCACCATCAAACCAAATTACGCTATCATAACTGGCAAAATTAGAAACTGTTAGTGTTGTTGTTTGATTCTTGACAAAGTACACTGTATCACTATTGCCTATTATACTATCATTTGGTGCTTTAAGAACAATGGATGGGGATTCGATAATTTCAACCAGTTTTTGGATAGAATCTTTACAACCAATTGATGTCCATGCAATCAGGGTAGCATCATAACTATCGGGAAGTGCATAATAGTTACTAGTGTTTTGAAAACTATCGGTTTTTCCATCTCCGAATCGCCAGAACCAACTATCGATAATACCAATACTTACAGTTGATTTATCATAAAACAAAGTTGTTGATCCAAAGCAGTTATTCTCAAAATCAAAATCAACATTTGGTAATCCTCCAACAGGTACCGGATTATAAATAACATCCATTGGGTCATTTTTAAAATAAATCCGCATTCCAACAAGATGTTCACCACTAGTACCAAATATATATGTTACTACCTCGCCCTCTGCATCATCAAACTGAGTATCACCATTTAAATCCCACAAAATTTTTGATATTGTGTCATTTATAATTGATGTGTTAGTGAGGATTGTAGTTTCTCCCTGACATACAGTGTCGTATGTAAATTCCAGAAAATTCCCAACAATTACTTCATATTCCAGCTCTTGCACAGTATCATTCCCTAGAGTAATATATAGTGTATAAAAAGTAGTTTCATCTGGATCAACAATTATGTAATTATTGGTGGAACCAGTACTCCAAATGGGAGTTACTCCATCTACCAATTCGGCCCACAAACTATCGGGCTCGCCAATAACATGCTTTACTTCCAGCGGTGAATTGTTAGTTATGTAACTATCAACAATAAAAACAACAATTGTATCACTAACAGTATTCCCATATTTCGTAAGGGAAGTTACCCAGAATTTTGAATCAACAGTAGGTTCTATAATAATCGAACGCGTTACCTCTCCTGTATTCCACAGATAACTTTCAAGCATTTCGGTTGCGATCAACTCGCCTGAGTAACCCTTTGTAATAATACTATCTCCGGTAATTAGAACTGAATTAGGATACCCACTTTCGCAGAACCCGTTATCATATGGTGCTCCGGGTACATTAGAACATAGATCCTCAACAAAACCAAATTTAACCTCACCATAATCAAGTGTAGAAATATAATCCATTGCAATTAGTGCATCGACATTGGTTTTTGAAGTTGTTGCAACTGTTGTATAACTAACAGCTAATTCTTCGTTTGTGGGAATAACTTTTCCATTCCATCCAAAATTTACTAATCCATAAAGTAATCCTATTTCCGAAATAGAAAAATCATCCGTTCCTGTAATTGAGATATCTGTTATTGCAACATCTGAATTAACAATTAACGACAAATCGTAGTAAAGCAAATAATTAGGAAAATCCCCACTAAAAGAAAGGATGATTTGATTACCTGATACATCTTCTGAAAATGAAATTGCATCACGCAGTAATAAATAATCCATTATCTCTTCATCAGAAGTCATTAAAATATCATCTGTCCCGTTTATTCCATAAGTTTCAGATATAGAATTAAAATCCGTTACAAAGTTTGCGAAACCATAATCATCAACTATTGACCCGGTAAAAATTGGACTCCAATAATTTGCACTATCAATACTCTTTGCTGACAGACTATCAACCAAATCGACGACATTGATGGATTCTATGTTTGTTCTAAACAAATTATATCTGTTAGAATTCCAATTAACACCTATTTCATTAACATTACCTCCACCCAAACCCAAAGGAAAGGTGCTGATACTATTAAATGCACAAATGCTTCCTAGGTCGAATGCTGGCTGGGACCAACCTTCAACTCCACCAGGATTAACAAACATATTAGTAATAGTTCTTCCCGGGTTTACGTTTTGCATTTTTCTTCTACAATAACTTGTGTTTCGGGCAATAGAATAATCCACAAATCCAGTTGTAAGACTATTATTTCCATTGATCCCTTTGTTGGCTATTCCCCAGTTATTATTATAAAGAATGTTTAATTCTTCCCAAGTAATTATGGGAGAAGATGGGTCGTTATGTATATCCAATCCGGTGATATCATCTCCGGAAAACATATAAATAGCTGATGACATTTTGAATGAGTGTAAATTACCACATCCATCAGAATATGAATAGCCAGGATAAGTTGTGCCATTTACTGTTCCCCCTTCAAAAACTGGAAATCCATTATCGATAATTGAGCTATTGCCATTGTCAACTTGCATACTTAGGGCAAACCTCTTATCGTACTTTAATGGAGCTATTGACGTACTATAGGTTGCCGTATCACTTTCAAAAGTTATTGTTATTTCAATTTCATCTATATTTTGACCAATTCCAATAAACGAATATATTCCAAAACAAATTAGAAACAAGTGCTTTAGCAAAGAAGATGTATTGCCTGTAAGTCGCGCCATTTACTATTTTATATAAATAACAGATAAAATTAATAGCATAACTGGTAAAAATACACGAATTAGCTGCTATTATTAGCATACGGATCAATTAGTTTTTCACAAATTGTTAAAAAATAATCCCCTATTTCCATTAATTACCAAGGAAAAAGACATAACCATGAAGACCAGAAAAAAAAAAGTGTGAAAAATAATTGCATAATTGGAATATTATTTATCTTTGCGCCTCCAAATTACGGGAACATTCCTCCTTAGCTCAGTTGGTTAGAGAATCTGACTGTTAATAAGAGGGTCCTTGGTTCGAGTCCA